>DATFMK010000975.1:0-6464 GCA_035267005.1 Balneolales bacterium | reverse complement strand
ACTTCAGTAGATTCTTATGTCCAGGGTTCTATGTTCCTGGTAGCAACAGATCAAAGTTTTTTCCTCGATGTAAAAGCAACTTATTTTGGAATGAAGCAAGGTAATGATCCGGAATTATACGGTGACTTGAGTTTATCATATAAAGATAGTGGTAATGGTAAATGGAGCTTCAATGCTACAGGTAGTGTACATGCCAATTTCCACTCTGTAGTTACCGGAAAGGCGCAGATCAATTTTGACCTTGAGAAGAATCCGGGGAAAGATCCGAAGTGGGCACTTACAGGTAACGGGAATCTGCATATTTTAAAGAAATTAGCCAGCGCCCAGGGGAATTTAGTACTAACGAAAAAAGCCTTTTGGCTCAAGTTAAATGCGTCGGGCGGATTTGATGTATCGATCATAAGTATCAATAGCAGTTTTGCCACTAAAGTTTGGTGGATCCCCGATCCCGAAAATATCGGGGCTTACGTCAAATTCGGAATAACAGCTTCCGTCTTTGATGGCGCGGCATCGCTTTCAGCTGATGCCCAGGGAGCTCTGCTGAAACAGAAGAACTATTATTTATTGTATGCTTCAGCAGAAGGGAAAGTGCATATAGCCTATGTCTATGATGGTAAGTTGCAAGTCTGGGTATCACTCGATAATAGCGGTTTTGATGGCGGCCTCGGGTCTAATGACAAATATGATAAGTTAATCGCTAAAGCTGAAAAACAAGCCAAGGATATGGCGAATGGTATTAAAAAGACGATGGCTGCCGTGAAAAATGCTAAGGGCACTACGGCTGCCATGAAGGTTTCTCCACACTCACTGGCCAGGTCAGGTGCCGGTTTATTAATGGAGTCGAGAGGGAAGCAAAGTAATGATGTTTCACAAATGCTGCAGAAAGAACGGACATATATGTCGGCATTCAGGCCTTCCAATTCAACGTTAGCCCCTGCTTTTTATACGGAAGCCAGTATCATAAAAACAAGAGCGGATTATGTAAGGGCGGGAGATAAAGGTAAAACAAGTGCAAATAATCTCAGGACGGATATGAATCATGAGATAAATGCTCTTGGAGTTTTGGTACCAATTGTGAGGAATCGATTACAAAAAGCCAAGAGTTTGTCCCTGACATTACAAAAAGAAAACACACAATTACTAACACATATCGCGTCTCCAATCCAGACTATGGAATTTCAATGGAAAGGTTCGAAAAATAATCCAACACAACCCCCTTCTTTCCGTTTAAAACCGGGCCAGGATAAAAAGAATGTGCAAAATCTTTCGACAGTGAAGGCAAATGTGGATGCTATGAATCAACGCTTTAAGGTTGCCATTCGTAAAGTCCGCAGGAATATATCAAAAGTTGATGAAATCATTGCCGGTAAAACAAATGATTATGGAGGTGGGTTAGAGCATTTCAATTGGGGACTATCATCAATATCTGTCAATTACCTGGCAAATCAATATACAAAAACTGAAAGGGCTATTGCTAAATATTATGCCCAGTCGATCAATAATAAATGGATTCGGTATTATTGGTCCTCGTCGTTATTACAGCAATTCAATCAAAACAAATCGGCTCTGTTCAGTGCCATAAATAACATGACACCTTCCAGTTCTATTCAGCCTAATGGTACGGTTGATGAGGCTTTAAAAAAGGTGACCCGGCAAAGAATGCAACTTTTAGGTCAATTTGATCCGACAGAGAATTATAAAAAATCTATTTCAAGAGCCAATGATATGACTAATAAATTGAATTCAGAGAATGTGGCCAGCCAGATTGCCGATTTTGATACTACCGCTCACTACATTTGGTATGAAATGTTTACGGATACATTGGGGAGTATGAAGATTGCGGTGCATCATAACATCGATACAATGCGAAATTACTATAACCAGCATATGGCAGCGGTACAAGCCAATCATCAGCAATTTACCAAGCTATTAGATCAGGTTTATAGCACGAAAGCAAAAATGGTTGGAACATTACATGCATTAGTTGATACCTACGCTCGTTGGTTAAAAAGTGCGAAAGGGGACAGCGCGGCGGCACCCGTTGAACAACAAAGACAACAAATAGAAAAAATATTAGCCTCCCCCAAAATTGGGTACTTAAGAGCAACTGCCAGACAAAATTATTATATGAATCATTTATCTGTCAGGTGGAACAGTTCACATCCTACAGGTGAAATCATTGAAAACAGTATATTGTTGAGTCATAATACAGGTAATAATGTATATGGATTCAATTTAATGACTGTGGGCGACAATGATCAGTATGACACCTATTTTGTCAAACAAAACGATCAGGATAATGTTAAAAATCTAAAATTTATACTTAGAGCTCGTGGTCCGGCAGGAAATACTATTTCACGGTCAACGAATGTGCAGATCAACGTGGATGATCATGGCCACTTTAGTGGGGATTATTATATTCCGGCTAAATCGTTTCACGCAAGTAAAGATAATACCCCACCGGGTAAGCCTTATGTTACATTCCCATACAATTCTCATTCCCATATGAAGAGCACATTAAAATTAATTAAGGGAGCCAACGGCAGAGTTGTGGGTTCGAAAGGCAGTCTGAAAAAAGTAACCAGCTATTACACCAGTGTTAATTCGAAAATAAAGATGAAAGTAACTGCTTCGGACAAAGAATCAGATATTGCCGGTATACAATATCGTTTAGGTAATACTTCCGGCGGCAGTAGTCTGAGAGGTTGGACCAATGCCTTTGGCCAAAGAGAATACAGCGGGAATAATACTTCGGGTATTGATAATATGAAACAGGATATCACTATTCGAGGTCTTAACATGACGAGTGGTACACCCTATTATGTGAGTGTACGGGCCATGAATGGGGATTCGCTTTACAGTCAATCGCGGAATGTTACGGAAAGTATTATTTATGATGCCACACCCCCCGGGATACCCAAAAAGGCTTATGTGTATCATTATCAGACACAGGTTTATATACCTGGTACTAATAATGCTCCGGTTGCTGTTGACCCGACGCAGGAAACACCTGATATGGAGCAACCGACCGGTCAAAATATTCATGAAATCACACCGAAATATACCATACAATGGAGAGCGGCCAGTGATCCTGAATCGGGTATTCATAGTTACCAGTATACCGTAACAACCGACCCGGATACGTCAGGTGTTTTTAGTGATTTGTCGAAAGTAAATTCAACAACAAATAAAGTTGTTCATTTGACCGGAGACCCACTTACTTATACCGACACATTATATGCCTATGTCAGGGCTAAAAATAATGCGGGATCGTATGGCAAGTCATTACGAATAGGACCGTTTGTTGTAAAAGACGGAACCTCACCGACAAAACCGAAAGTGACGGTTAAAGTAATGCCGGCCGATATGACCTTATACGTATTGCAACCATCCCTGGATCTCGAATCGGGTATCAAAAAACAGGAATATGCGATCGGTAAGAATAATACAACGGATATAAGTGTCAGGGATTGGACAGATGCAACGCATCAAAGCGGACTGGTTAATATTTACAGACGTGTAGCCCAGGGTAAACAGTCATGGCCGGGTCGTGTACGTGCCATTCCGGTTACCTTGTCCCGGTCAAATTTACCGACTGGAGTTAAGTTGTATATTCACTATCGAACGATTAATAGTCAGGGAAAGATTTCAAGTCAATCGGTAACCGGACCTATTGTGCTTGATCAAACACCGCCGGATGTACCGACTTTGAAGTTGAATTACCCGGGTAATAATAAAATCACCATAAATGCAAATGGACTTCATGACGGACAATCCGGGATCAGGATGGTTGAATATAAAGTACGGACTACAGGGACTAATTTTTCTACTGAATGGAGAACCTTAAGAAGTTATCATGGAGTACTCAATGCCAACCGTACGTATAATGATTCCAAGACTATATCTGATCCTTATCCCCGATATACCTCTAAAGTGGGTATCAGGGTAACCAATGGAAATGGAGAGCAGACTGTTGTTTGGTCTCAACCGCGGCCACTTGAAAGTAGAAACCTTCAGGTTAATCCCAATGTAAAATTTAATCCCTAATGACAGGTCATTTGAAAGTGAATTCATTCAAAATGTATAAAAAAACAGAGCTGTTAATCCTGGTGTTTGTACTATTCACGATCACTTTTAGTAGTAATGTTCAGGCACAACAAAAGTCTATCCGGACGGCGGTAAAGGGTGGGCAAGTCTATGTTTATAATGTCGAATTACCTCCGCCCGGACAGGGATTCAACATTTACCGTAAGGGTGCCGGATCAGATTCATTGGTTAAGTTGAATAAACAACCGGTCGTAAGTGCAGCCTATCCACAAGAGTTCAGGCAAATGTTGGGAAACCTTTATCCCCAAATACAGGAAGCATTGCAGACTGACAATCCTACGGCAACAATGTTTAGGCTGCGTTCTGATCAAACTTCAGGACTATTATATTCATTTTTATACCCCCGGGTGGCTCAGGCTTTGGGACGACTTTTCATTGATACTACAGCTACGATCGGGCAAAAAGCGCTCTATAAAATTGTATTTGTGAATGATTTGGGTCAACCAACCGGCGAAGTATTGAAAAAAAATGTCCGTTTAACAAGACAAAAACTTTCCCCTCCAACTAAATTATCCGCAGATAATAATGAAGATTTAATCACTTTATCCTGGCACTATCCTAAAAGCGATGAGAAAAACGATGACCGGGTCATACGGTTTAATGTGTATCGTAGTTTTAAGGGTGATAGTACAATTGAAAAACTAAACGGTTCGAAAGTGATATTACGTCTTAATAACAAGACAACTTTTAAGTATAAATTTAAAAGCAGCCAGGTAGGTCGCCAGGTTGATTATTTTGTATCTGCTGTATCCATTACCGGACAAGAAGGTAATTTAAGTAAACCGTTGATCTATAAAGTAAAAAATAATGTTCCCCCGGGACCGGTATTGGGTGTACAGGGAGCTTATTATCAGGGAGGCGCACTAATCACATGGGCGACAAATACAGCCTGGGATTTAATGGGTTATAATATTTACAGATCTCAGAAAGTTCATAACGGTTATCATAAGATCAACAAGAAATTAATTAATGGTTCTGTAACAGCTTATATGGATAGCCTGGTCACGGTAGGCAAGAAATATTATTATAAGGTTACCGCGGTTGATTCGGCAAATAATGAAAGTGAAAAGAGTATAGCTGTAAATGCCTATATCAATGATAATGTTCCACCACCACCGGCTAATTCAATAACAGCGGTATATTCAGATTCGGGTTATGTCAGGCTACATTGGTCCACACCATCCCAAAGTAAAGATTTCAAAACATGGATGGTCTTACAACAGAGTTATACCGATTCATCGAATTTAGCTTTTACCAGAATGGATCAGGGTCATGTTAAAACCAATCATTTCAAAGATGATGGATTAATAAATAAAGGGTTTAATCCAGGTGGTTACTACCGGTTTGGAGTAGCTTCAATCGACAGTTCTGATAATACCAGTGATACTGTCATGACTGTTATCCAAATACCGGATCACCAGGCACCGGCCCCACCCTCTTTTCTTACAGCCGTTAACCATGACGGTGTACGGGTAAACCTTGTGTGGAATGCCAGTACATCGATAGATGCAAATCGATATCGACTCTATCGCATCGCGTTACCTGCTGCTAAAGATACAACGTTGTTGAAGACATTGGATATCAGGCAACGTTCGTACCGGGATGAGAAGATTATGAAAGGCCGCAAATATATATATGCCGTGACAGCTGTGGATACGATGAATAATGAGAGCAAACCGACCTTATCAGATACCGTCCTGGTTAAAGATTATGTGGCTCCACGCAAAGTCTTACATGTAAGGATTGATACAAGCGGTTCAACTGCGAAGATTATTTGGGAAAAAGTGGCGGCCTATGACCTGGCGGGATATAAAGTGTACCGTTCGAAAATACAAACCGGTACGATGACTTCAATGACCGATACGTTAATTCATAGTTCTGAATTAGCTTTACCGGTGGACAGAGTTAAAGGGTACTGGTTTCGAATTAAAGCTATTGATACATCTGGAAATGAAAGTAAACCCAGTGAACCGGTTTCTTTAATAAAAATGAGCTCTTACTAATTTGATAGTTAAAAGATGTTTTCGGACAACATCCTTTCCGTTGAGAATTAATATATGATTATGAATATTTTGTGGTTTACTTTAACGGGTGATACTATTATTGGGAATTAATTCATAGTTAAATGAGTATTTGAGGGATATCGGTTTACAAATGAAGAGTCTGCATGCCAATGTACGTAAGATCATTATCATATTATTGAGTGTTACCGGATATCTTTTTGTTAATACCGGTTGTTTGCGGGCACAACAGTTCTATGGCTCCGGTCAAGAGATTAATGAGGCTTATCAATATTACCGTAAAGGGAACTACCAGCAAGCGATAACGATATTGCAGAATACTCTCGCTTCGGATTC
>DATFMK010000974.1:0-2412 GCA_035267005.1 Balneolales bacterium | reverse complement strand
ATGGTGCCCGGGACGAGAATTGAACTCGTACAGCCACTAAGGACCGAGGGATTTTAAGTCCCTTGCGTCTACCAGTTCCGCCACCCAGGCAAAATGTATTTATGATTTTATTTTATATTGTTATCAGCTTTTATTAAAGTTATGGATTAATATATTTATTCTGATTTAGATTGAGCGATTTTCAAGTTTGTCGCCCCGGAGAAATAGGCTTCGCCCCGGAGAAATAGGCTTCGCATTTCACAGGGCAAGCATTTCACAGGGCAGGCAGATAAGCCCCGCGTAGCGGGATCTCCGCTTCGCTATGACAAGTCTTGAGCATAGCGAAATCCCGCAAGGTTTCAAATTCTTGAAATTCATAATGGCTAAATACCTTAAAAATATTATTAAATTAACCATTTCAAAAATTTGAAACGCTCAGTTTAAATTGTTTAAAGTATAGTACCGGTGCTGCTGAGCGTAGAATACATGAATTTTGATAACCTATATCTTGTACGATTTCAAGAAAAATGATGTTAATCAACATCCTATTTTTTTACATCAGGTTTTGAAATTTATCAGACAATATACGGAATCAATTAAACAGGGGGTATAAAGAAGGTGGTGCCCCCGGGGGATCCCATCCCGGGGGTCTTTAGAAAAGTTCACATAAGGTCACAAAATTACCGCTTGAACTTTAATTGTTTATCGGCAGATATATTAACGAACTTAAATAAAATTTCTGCGATAAACAATTCTGCTTTTTTCATAAACCTGTATCCGACACTTTTGGAACCCCCACGGCCAACGGCCAGGTTATGCTTTTGAATGATATTTCATTTAACACCTCAAATACGCAAGGTAAAATATTACTACCTGTTAAACGATAATAGGTTTTCCATTGATTATTTAAAGTGCAATATTTGAGTCTATTTTACCCCGGTTTTTAGATCGGTTTAAAGGCATATATAATAAGTATGATTCGCATAAAATTAACGCCATCTTTAACTTGACTTTACTTAAAAACTGGTTTTATTATACAAAAATTGCTTGTCTTTATCGGTGGGCGGGTTTCGTGCTGAAGGAAACATCCATTTGTCAAAAGTGGCAGCCTGAGGTTTGGAACCGTAAGAATTCTGTGAAAGGAGGGTGCCACATGGCGGATGGAATCGTAAAATGGTTTAGCGACAAAAAAGGCTTTGGTTTCATTGAACAAGAAGATGGTCCGGACGTATTTGTCCATCACTCGGGAATCAATGGGGCCGGTTTCAAGTCCCTTAGTGAAGGTGACCGAGTTACCTTTGACATAGAAGATGGGCCCAAAGGCCCATCTGCGATCAATGTCACCGTAACCTAGTTTGCTGTTTTAATCAAAAAAAGGGCTCTCCAACTTATAATTAAGGAGAGCCCTTTTTTTAGTTCTGACATTTCATTTCCAAGCAGGGTTTAAAGTGCAAAACTTGAATGAGTTTTAAGCAAACTATATATCCGACATATGTCCTGTCGATGGGTGGGCCACCTTAGGCTTTGCATGAATGTCGTGTACGTTTTGAATCGCTTAGTATAATGGGATGTGGTTACTATTGGTTTTGAGGTTTAACGAGAAGTAAGAATCTCCCGTTTAATGGATCATATCCATAGTTATCAGGTTTCGGAAATGTAGCACCTGTTGTTGGATATTGAGTTCTTTGAGTTTCATTTGTATGTTGTTTGGTTACGTTCCCATCTGAATCCACCCGCCGTGTCGATTTCACTGTTTGTATAAATTGAAGAACGGCCTCGTCGCTCATACCCGATTCTTTAAGTTTGGCGACTAACTCAGCTTCCTTCATTGCCGAGGATTTCTGCTCCGGCCGGTATAGATCCGACTTAATCGCGGACATGATGTCAGCATTTTTCAAACCGGATTGCTTCATCTTTATCACATCCTCTGAACTCACCGAACTGGTTTGATTAGAGATGAAGTATTGAATAACCTCTTGGCTGATCCCCAATTCTCTCATTTTGGGGATATCTTCATGCCTTACCAAAGAATTAAACCCATATAGGGGAAAGACTATAAATAATGAAACCAAAATTATCACTGTTTTTTTCATGGAATTACCTCACTTGAATAAACCCTAACGTTGTTTACACGACGAAAACAATAATATAACAATAATTAAAGAAAGTCGAGCCGATATTGATGGACATCTTAATTATCGGTCGTGATGAAATATAGAAACAGCGTTTAATGCGTCGTCTTATTTATACCTAAGCTGAGCGTTTCAAATTTTAAAAGGGGATAAAATATTTTTTATTTTTAATGAATTATCTTGATTTTTATTTTTAAAATTTGGAACCCTTCGGGATTGCCGATCTTTATCCGCCTAAGGAGGATTACCGCATCTACTGCGTCAGATGCCGTCCCGCATAGTTGACTATAGCGGAATGACA
>DATFMK010000973.1:0-2308 GCA_035267005.1 Balneolales bacterium | reverse complement strand
ACTTTAAGTGTGGGTATATGTTTACATTATCTGTAATTTTTAGAGGTCAAATTTTATACAGATACTATAAGAGATATCACAGGTTCGACCATATTTTGCGTATGTTGGAGTACCAGTAATCACCACATTTCATGGCCATGAAAAGCGGGTGATCTATTGCAAATATCACAAGGAGAGATAACGATTGGAATTCACCCGCCAAAAACATTACCGAAATCAAACCTAATTTTAAAGATATTCGGTTTGTAAATTAACCCCGACCGAAAACGCGAACGTATCTTTTGGCAGATGCAATGACTGGTTCAAGCGCTTTATAATGATATATTAAATATCTTACCTTTTATCGCTTTTTATGGAATGCATTTATTTATTTTATCCTTCATCCTTGGACCTGATTTGCATCATCATGTCCATCATCGAGCCTTTTGTAAATCCCTCTTTTTTTCCCGGCACCCTAAATTTGTCTGCCGATGGTTTTTTTTTCTCAATTTTTGTAATAGACTGAATAAACAATACAGGTTCGCCCATCATCATTGAGGATGTGTAAGTACGAACTTGGACTGGAATCTTTCCAGGAACCAATTGCCATTCGTCAACGCCTTCATCTTCACTGGATTTAAATAGTTCATCGAATTTATTGGATACACGATTAATTTCTTTTATAATTCCAGACTTATCATTCGATGCCCATATTATAACTACATCCTCATTTTTAATAACACGATATTCTTCACAATTGAATCCATATAATTTCATTTTTTTGCCGGTCAATTGGGCATCATATCTAACTGCTGATTTATTTTTTTCTTTTTCCATTTCAGCCCTGACTTGCTCCTTCATTTCGGGTGACATATTTTCTAACATCTTTTCTATTGCGTCGTTAGATTTTTTCGCAATTTTATCCATGTCTTCCGGTTTAATCTCAATTACTTTCTTTTGAGACCACATTATATAGTGCATAACGCCGGTTTTAGAACCAGAAATCATGGTTACTTTACCCATCCCTTCGGATTCAGTTTCGACAGCAAAATTTTCACCATCTATATAAGTAGTTACTTTTTCTTCCCTGATCTCTCTTCCTGCAGCTAAAGCAGCCTCTTTCAATTTGCTCTCTGGAATTTTAAGAATAAAATTGATTTCATCTTCTGGCACTTCGAATTCAATATCTTCTGGTATTAATTCATAGTTAATGGGTATTTCAGACTCAATCTGTTCAATGATATATTGGGCCTGTAACGAATTGGTAAATGTTAAGAATAAGAAAGCTACAAATAGTCCGAAAATTAATTTAAAATTTTTCATATACCCCCTCTAAAGTTATTAATACGCTTTTAATCAGATTGACAAATGATAAATTAAAGTTGATTCTTTGAAATTTAAACCTAATTTATAGTTGTATTATCATAAACGGCTAACATTTCATATTAAATATCCGGCGATTTTTGGTTTCCATTTTTTCGAACGGTCGAGTATAGAGAGACGATAATTGTATGTCAAGATAATAATGTATACATTGTGGCATTAAAAATACGGGTAAATTAATAGGTAAGCACAAAGAAGGAAGATGAGTGGCTTGACTATAAAATGCGTCGGAATCTTTTAAAATAAGCCCCTTTTGTGGTGCCACTCACCTAAAGTATCAATACACAGAGAATTGTTTTTATAGAAACAAATAGCAGGATTGAGGAATTTGAACGCACGAGTCGCTACAGGTACTGAATTATATATTATTGGTAATATTTTTACTGACTGATATCCCCCAATATTTTTTTCTAAAGTTACAGCTGATACAGATACATTGATGATAAATGGAAAAAATTACGCCTATTAAAACCTGTGATATCATAAAATATCACAAATTACGCCAAACCTGTGATTAGTAGATGAAATCCCAAATTTAGGAAGCGTCCAAATTTTTCACATTTCTGGTACTCTTGCCAGTAGTTGGAATTCGACGGTTATCGAAATCTGTAAAGATATAATTTGAGTATATCAAAGGTGTTAAATCTGTCCCCGGTAAATGTATATAGCAGCAAATCGTGATAAACTCTAATTTTTCGTTTATCTTAAATCAAAGCAATTTGCATCATCGGAGCTGCATGTGGCACCCACAATGCGCTGCAACTTTCCATTTAAAAATGCAAGGTAATACATAAACTTCGCCTGATCTTCATAGTATATCCATATAGGCCCAAAATCTTGTCTTCTTCCGATCTTAAAAGGATCGCCATATTTTTCCCGAACATCGATATGATCGATTGATCGGCTAAATTTCTGAAGTCAATGGAGTAGACTTATCAACAAAAAT
>DATFMK010000972.1:0-2667 GCA_035267005.1 Balneolales bacterium | reverse complement strand
CTAAAAAAAAACAAGTACTTAGTACACTTCAGGAAATGTTCGCTCCTTGAGTGTGCACACCTAACCGGCGCATCAATGAGACGTTTTTCGCTAAGCCTTTTCACTGTTCAGTTCGGATTTTTCGTTTTGTCTGCTAAATTATACTTCAAAACGTCGCTTATGCGCAGGTTCGTTAGCTGGCTTCTTTCCTTCGTTTATGATTAATGTGCATAATTACTTAAATTTATAATGTACAATCATTAATCAATCGATTTCAAAAATGAGTGACTGGAGAAAACGAATTATCATTAATCCTGACCAATGCGGGGGCCGTCCCTGTATTCGTGGTATGCGAATCAGGGTTATTGATATACTCGATTTATTGGCAGCCGGATTGACTCAGGATCAAGTCCTGGAAGAGTTACCCGATTTGGAAAAAGAAGATATTGAAGCCGCTCTAAAATATGCCAGTGGAAAGTTAAATCATCCTATTATCGCCGCATGAGAATCTGGATAGATGCTCAGTTATCTCCTGCCATTGCGGCTTGGATTAACCGTACCTTTTAAGATATCGAAGCAGAATCAGTACGAGCTGTTGGCTTGCGAGATGCTATAGATATGGAAATATTTGAAAAGACTCGTCAACAAGATGTGATCATTATGAGTAAGGACAATGATTTCATTAAACTTATTGATCAGTATGGAACGCCACCAAAATTAATTTGGATCACTTGTGGTAATACAGACAATGCCAAAATGAGAGAAATCCTTTCTAAAACTCTTACTAAAGCCAAAGAATTATTTGAAAAGGGTGAAAACATTGTTGAGATAAGCGATAAATAGGTCGTCCAGGCAACTAACAAGGCGCACTAAGGGGATGTTGTTCGCTAAACCTTTGCATGGTTCCGTTCGGAAAATTCGTTTTTTCTGTTAAATTATATATCAAAAACGCCCCTTATGCGCAGGGTCGTTATAGTGCTTCGCGCCAAGTACCTTCATTTGTTACTCATTTCCTTTTACTTTATTATATTTCAAATAAGTACTGATTATTAATATTCCATTTATGGTTGATTTGGAGAATATCAAACAAAAAATTCGACCCATATTACAAAAATATGGTATTAAGAAAGCGGGCATTTTTGGCTCTTCTGCTCGGGGGGAAACCATTGTAAACGATATAGATCTATTAGTAAAAATTGAACAAAAAATTAGCTTACTTGATTTTATCGGCATCAAACAGGAATTGGAAGACGAACTCAATATGAAAGTCGATCTTGTAGAATATGATTCGCTTAAACCTGCCCTGAAGAAAGATATTTTAAAAGACGAAGTGCCTGTTCTATGAGCAAATGAAAACCGGACGTTTACATTCAGGATATTTTAGAAAGTATTCAGCAAATTGAAAAATATCTTGATAATGTAAACGAGAATGAATTCTACCAAAATCCGGAAAAACAGGATGCCGTACTTCGAAGATTAGAAATCATGGGTGAAGCGGTAAAACATATTTCCGAAGAAATAAGAGATAAATATGATGATGTTCCATGGCAAAGAATTGCTGGTATGAGAGATATCAACATTCATGAATATTTCGGAATAACCTTAAGTATGTTTGGGTAGTTGCAAAACGAAACCTTCCCAACCTGAAGTCCAGAATCGAGAAAATCATTGCGGATAATCCATAAATCCGCCCTATAACCGGCGCATCAAGCGGACGTTTTCAGCCAAGCCTTTTCTCATTCCCGTTCGGTTTTTTTCGTTTTGTCTGCTAAATTATACATCAAAAATGCCGCTTTTGCGCAGGGTCGTTTGGCAATTTTCACGTGGAGAACCGATCATCAAATTCGAAATCTTTAAATTCATCAATTCTTACTTTCCTAAACTCAGGATGATAAGGATTTATCAAAATATTTTTTTCTGCTGGAATTACAACAGATGGAACTTTTAAAAGTAGACTTACTGCTTTATCGATCCAGTCACTTCCCATCTGCGCCAAATTATTAGAAGCTGGATATTCTCTCCAGTTTTGGGGGAGATCTTTTTGATTTATTTCAAGACAACTGACACTATCAGGAAACGTTAGGGTCACTAATTGTAAATCATCGGGTAGATTAGCTTTATCAACATGTACTAACGTTTCTAAAACAGCAAGGGAAATATTTTCCGATGAGTATAACATATTTGTCCCTTTCTGATTCCAACGACCGCTATATTTTCTTGAACCCATTCCTGATAATTCTTTGGCATATCTAATTTTCGCTATGCGGAATGATTTCTTTTAGGAATACACTCCATATTCCATTCTGCCCAACTCATCGATTACCAGTTGAGCTCCGAAACTCGTATCTAATAATTCAATCGGCTTGGTATTATCAAGGCTTTTATTTGGAGCATTCAACCAATTTTTCAACCTCTCTTGATTGGGAAATACTTCCAGTCCTTTAACAATTACTTCAGCAATTAGAATAATATGTTCGGATATATCACTTTTAAATCTTTTATTCACATGATATCTCTGAATGGTCCTTTCAGTAACAGGTAGCAATTTAGCAAAGTCTTTGACGGAAAGTGATAAAAGTTCTGATAACTTAAGTATCGACTTCTTGGAGATTCCTCTTCGAACTAATTTTATTAATTCTAATCGATTTTGAAAAGGATTTTCAATTCCTTCATCCTGGAATATTTTTT
>DATFMK010000971.1:0-2399 GCA_035267005.1 Balneolales bacterium | reverse complement strand
AGCTCCGATTAAGAGCGATGTCCTGACATGATTGATAGCCGTATGGATAAAATTCGCAGGACGAAACAGATCCGGGTATAATGTTATATTTTGCTTTTTAAGTATCGGTTTTAAACTTTTTAACGCTTTTTCCAGATTTTGTGTAACGGTGATGGTATTCGCACCATATTGCGCCGAAATGTTGATAACTACCCCGTTTTTACCCATAATAGTTGCCGCACCAATCGATGGTTCCGAGCCGATTTTTACATTAGCGACCTGTCCCAGTAAAATATTTTCCCCGTTCTCATGAGCTACGACCACTTTGGATAATTCAGCTGGCGTAACAGACTGACCTTCGGTGTGCAGGATAATATGTTGATTGGCATTATCGATAAATCCCGCTCCTTTTATGGCTGTAGCTTTTTTAGCCACCGACAGGATTTTATTCAGCGATAAATGATATTTGTACAATTTATCAGGGATAGGCTGGATTTGAAGCTCTTTCACTTTTCCACCATAAGTGGAAATTTTAGCCACCCCCTGTACCGCCAATACCCGTTGTCTGACAATCCAATCGGCCACCGTTCGTAATTGTGTCAGAGATTTCGTAGGAGAAGTCAGACCGATGACCATCACCATGCTCGTAGAAGATGTCAATGGCGTCATGACCGGCGCTTTGACTCCGTTTGGAAGAGCATTCATTACGGTTGAAAGCCTTTCTGACACAAGCTGACGGTCTTGATAGATGTTACTTCCCGGTTTAAATGAAAGGTGTATGACCGAAATCCCCTGAATGGAACCGGATCGTAATGTACGTATGCCGTGTATCCCGTTTACCGCGTTTTCTATGGGACGAGTGACCAGTTTTTCTACTTGCTTTGCTGAAAGTCCCGGTGCTTCGGTCTGAATGGTAACTTCAGGAGGTGCAAACTCAGGGAAAACATCGTAATGAGCCCTGGATATGGTATAGACACCGTAAATGATCAGCATCAAAGCTAACGATATGATGATACCGCGAAATTTTAATGACTGATGTACAAACCAATGAAGAATGCCGCCTTTCATCTTATCCATCAATCGTCATCCTCTGCTTTACTGGCAATTTCAGAACGGAGTTGTTGAGATAACAATAATTGAGTTCCACGAACGACCACGGTCTTTGGTCTGATTTTTCTGGCTTTCACAAACCAGGACTGTCCGCTTTTTATACCCGAGATAATCCGTATAGGTTTAAAGTCATTTGTACCCATTTTCAGATAATACCAGGGAAACCCTTTCCACCATACGACAGCAGAATCAGGGAGCCAAAAACCATTATTCAATTTTTCCCCTTTTAGATCTACTTTAATATTCATTCCCGGAGTCAAGCCTGAAATATCTTTACAAAGATAGTAATAGGTGTTTTCCTGAAATCTGGAATCTAAAACCGGTGCTTTCGAAATGAATTGCGCCTTTATTAATCTTCCATCGGCATTTTCAACTTTAATATTCTTGGGAATGGTTTCATTTTTATAATTTTGAGGAATGGTGATACTGATGATATAGGCATTCCGATCGCTCAATAATCGCCATTCCTTGCTATTCTGACGTATCCAGTTTGAAATAACAGGACCCCATTTTAATAATATTGCTTTCTTCAAAGTCTGAACCTGCAACCGGCTTGACCGTAAATCAGCTTTATCCATTTCCCAATTTATTTGAGCCGTTTGGAAATCCTGCTGAGCCGTATTTTTTGTCTCATATAAATTTTTAAAGCGCTTATAGATCCGACTGGTTTGCAACAGGTGGATCCTCGCTTTCTGCAAATCAATTATTGCTGAATGGTAATGCTTATAATCTGTTAACAAACTATCTGTAGAAGAAACATTACCATAGGCGATTAATTCTTGGTAATTTTTCTTCGGTTTGAATATTCGAGTCGTGATGCCGGACATCTTTTCCGAGGCCGGATTAATCCTGATGATGCCTTCTGAATCATTTGCATCTTTTTTTTGATGAGTTACCTTAACAGGAGTATCATCCGGATCATTTTTTTGGAGGGATTGGATTCCATGTAAAATTAAATATCCGAATAGTAGTAATACTATCGCACCTATCGAAAATATGCCTAATTTTTTCATTAACGATAACTCTAACTTGTATAATGTGATCTTAGAAATGAGTGCAATATCACTCACTAAAAGATAACAACTGCAATCTTACAAGACCCTTTCCGGGAGATTACAATTTTGTCAGATTCAGTTAGCTTTCGTCAGAAGGAAAACCCAGGCATATTATTGTTCCTTTACCGATCTCGCTTTCAATATTGATCACCCCATCGTGTAAATCCATGATGGATTTGACGATGGCCAGACCCAGACCAGATCCTCCGGGATTAATTGAGTGAGATTGATCTGACCGATAGAAACGGTCAAATA
>DATFMK010000970.1:0-3427 GCA_035267005.1 Balneolales bacterium | reverse complement strand
AGGCCGTTGCAACTTTGCAGGAGCAACAATTGCAGTCAAATCGAATGCAGCAATTATATACTCAAAATTTTGTTTCAAAGCAGGATTATGAAGCATCACAGGCTGCTTTTACAAGAGCCAAAGCTACCGAATCAAGTTCACGGGCGCAGGTCGAAGTCGCTCAGGCTGCTTTAAACGTAGCACAGACAAACCTGAGTAAAGCAGCCATACGTTCTCCGATCAACGGCATTGTCCTTACCAGAAACGTAGAGCCGGGTCAGGCAGTGGCGGCATCCTTTCAAACACCTGTGCTGTTTAAATTGGCAGAAGATTTGACCCATATGGAATTGAATGTGGATGTCGACGAAGCAGATGTTGGTCAGGTCAAAGAAGGTCAGGATGCCGTATTTACCGTAGATGCCTATCCAAATCAAAGTTTTCCGGCCCGCTTGAAATTACTGCATTATGCTTCCCAAAAGGTGGAAGGGGTAGTCACGTATCAGGGCGTACTCGAAGTAGATAATAAAGATTTATTGTTACGTCCGGGAATGACAGCAACGGCAGATATCACAACTGAAAATGTGCAAAATATTTTGGTCGTACCAAATAGTGCATTGCGTTTTATCCCACCGGGAATCACAGAGTCACAAATACCCGAAAGTAAAGTAGTTTGGACCCTTAGAGATGGAGAACCTGTTGCCGTGCCTGTAACTACAGGACTCTCGGATGGCATTAAGACACAAATTTTATCTGGTGATGTAAAGCCGGGCATGGTTATTCTTGTCGATGTTTATACGGGGAAACAGGCCGATGGTGCTCAGGCAAATGCCAATACCAGGATGATGCGTCATCCACCAGTCAGACGATCGCGTTGAGGTGACTATGTCTTCAGAAAACCAAATAAAAACACAGGTATTTTCCCATAATCGGCTATCAAAAAATGGGGTGCCGTTAGTACAATTTACGAATATCACCCGGATCTATGGAATGGGCTTTGCTGAAGTACATGCAATGGACGGTGTTGATCTCAAGATATTTGAGGGGGAATTTGTTGCCATAATGGGACCAAGTGGTTCCGGAAAATCAACCTGTCTGAATATGATAGGATGTCTGGACACACCAACTTCCGGATCATATCAGTTCAAGGGAGTGGAAGTTGGTAACCTCACACAGAATCAAAGAGCCCTGCTGCGACGTAATTATCTCGGATTTGTGTTTCAGGGATATAATTTGTTGAAACGCACATCTGCTTTGGAGAATGTTGAACTGCCTCTGGTTTACAGAAGGGTTAAAATTGAAGAACGACGTGAGAAAGCAATGAAGGCTCTCGATTTGGTAGATTTGTCCGGATGGGAACATCATACACCTGGTGAATTATCCGGTGGACAACAACAGCGCGTGGCTATTGCCCGGGCTATTGTTTCAGATCCTTATCTGCTGTTAGCGGATGAACCAACAGGAAATATTGACTCAAAGCAGAGTCATGATACCATGAAAGTTCTGACGAATCTGAATCAGCAACAGGGAATAACGATCGTCATGGTGACACACGAACCGGAAATGGCAGAATATGCTGATCGGGTTATTCATTTTCTGGATGGAAAAGTCGTGGAAGACAAGAATAATGAGAAGATTAAATTATGATATGGAATACGATTAAACTGGCACTTCGCGAAATCAGCCGAAATATGATGCGATCTTCCCTCACAATTTTAGGTATTGTGATTGGCGTTGCAGCGGTTATCAGCATGATAACGATTGGAGGTGGCGCCACAAAATTTGTAACGGATAGTATCGCCAGTCTTGGGAGTAATATGTTGACAATTCGTCCCGGAACACATGCGGGTCCGGGTGGCGTCCGTTCCAGTGCCCAGCCTTTTAAAATCAATGACGCGGAAGCAATCCAAAGAGAGATATCCGGAGTGGTAGCTGTGGCACCCACAGTATCGGCCCCTGTAATTGCTGTATATGGGAATGAAAACTGGTCAACCAGTATAACCGGCACGAATAATGGTTATTTTGATGTTAGAGAATGGCAAATTGATCAGGGGCGGCGTTTTACGGATGCTGAGATCAAAGCCGGAAAATTGGTTTGTGTCATTGGAGCTACAATTAAAGACAAGCTGTTTGGTCATCAAGATCCGGTTGGGGCCACCTTGAGAATGGGATCTGTGGCAGCTCAGATAGTTGGGGTTCTAAAATCAAAGGGGGAATCGACCTTCGGACATGATCAGGATGATTTGATCTTGATGCCATTACGTGCGGTACAACGAAGATTTACTGGTTCCCTGGATGTTTCCATGATATTCATATCCGCACGGAATAGCGAAATAACCAGTCAGGTTGAACGGGATGTAGAGGCGTTGATGCGGCAAAGAAGACGAATTAAAGTTGGGGAAGATGATGATTTCAGCGTTCGGAACATGGCCGAAATTGCTAAAACCATGGCGAGTACAACCGGTGTCATGACCACTTTTTTGGGTGCGGTAGCCGCGATCAGTTTACTTGTCGGTGGTATTGGTATTATGAATATCATGCTGGTATCCGTTACCGAACGAACAAGGGAAATCGGTATCCGTCTGGCTATCGGTGCACTTGGCAGGGAAGTACTCATGCAGTTTCTGGTGGAAGCCGTAATTTTGTCCTTGTTTGGAGGATTGCTCGGAATCATACTCGGACTTATCGGCGCGCGGATAGCTACGCCTATGTTGGGTGTCCCGTTTGTATTTCAAGTCCCTATCGTTATCATCGCCTTCGTTTTTTCAGGTTTTGTAGGTATTATATTTGGCTTTTTTCCCGCACGTCGTGCGGCAAGGTTGGATCCTATCGATGCCTTGAGATATGAATAATCCAAACAAATGTAGGGGCGTTGCATGCAATACCCCTACATTTGGATTGGTAATAAAAATCGTCTTGTTATACCTAAAAATCCAATTTCATCTTTTTACTGATAACTATTCCGCTATCGTTTTTCCACTTTTATATCTTCCAAAAACCAACCCACTCGTAAAACCAGCAACAAGTCCGAGTATAAATATTGCAGCCAAATCGATATAGGTAATCGATTGTACAAATTCGGTCATAATATTATTAGCGACGATAAGCGCAACGATGACAGCTGTGACGGAGACGGTGATTAAAGACGTGTTCATGATATTCCTCTCTTTATGATAATAGATTATACACGTAATTTAACGTGTGTGCTAAATAAAATCTTCTCAAAATAGGTCATGGAATGAATATTTTAACGTGAGGTTCGTTTAAGCTTAAAATCTATCTACTTAATAAAAGTAGCTGTTAAATTAGATTATTCTATGACCACCGACAACCAACCACCGACCACAGACGACAGAGAAATGCTCTGATAGTAATTAAACATTATTTATTCTGAAAAACCGTATAATCAACGTGAGTTCGGTATCGGAATCATGCTTTAGGCATCAAAACA
>DATFMK010000969.1:0-5034 GCA_035267005.1 Balneolales bacterium | reverse complement strand
TGTCATTCCGGCCCTATCGACGTCATTCCGGGCTCCGACCCGGAATCTTGCTATTAAAGGCTCTGAGCGTTGTTTCGTTTAAATTGGAAGGACTGCTTTGGGGTTGAAAACCACAGTTTGTAAGCTGTGCTAATGCTTTGGTTGGATTCTGAATCCAGTTAAGCCCGCCCCGACGTTTTTTTCGGGGAATGACGTCGTATATTAGGTTAGATAACATTTATCTCGCTACGTCCGCTCTCAGCCTGTGTGAAAACTTTTAATCAATTATTGACACCTTAATTAATTTAACGTGAATTCGATATAACTATAGACTTATTTTGTTTCAACTCCACGTTTGGAAGATCTCTCACCCAAAAAGCGGGTTCGCGATGACGCCATTGAGTGATCTTTGTTAACCATCAACAACCTCTTCACCCATTCGCGTCATTTCGACCGGAGGGAGAAATCTTCAAAGTAAAAAATTCATTTATAGACGCTGTTTTTACGGAGATTTTATTTCGAACGCACGTTAATTGAGTTGCTTTGTTCAATTTCGCTCTGCTTACCCACTCTCAATCTTTTGAAAGGATTCGAGACAAGTTATCCCTTTATCCCTGTCACGGATAAATCCGCGACAGGGAGAGAAGTTCTTCAATATTACTCAACAACACTTAAAAAATTAAGGATGTAACTCGCATTGTTATTTTCACACAGGCTGAGAGCCCTGTATCGAGATTAATGTGTAAACTATATAATTACACTTCCACTTCCTTCAATTTTCGTTCCAGAAGATCAATCAATTCTTCCCGATAAAATTTGCCGGGTTGATCGTCGCCAATATTCCTAAGGTTTTCCAGGATTTGATGCAGTTTTTTAATCAGCCTTTTGAATTCATTTTCCTGGGCTTCTTTCTGGTAAGTGATCAAAATATCCGGTTGTTTGCGGAATGCTTTTTCAAAATTTTGATAGGCATGTTTGCTTTTATCCTGCATGAGTCCGTAGGCCAGACCCAGATTAAAAGTCGTTATCGAATGACTTCCATTCAGACTTTGGGCTTTATGAAAATCCTTAAGAGCTCCTTCCGGATCATTATTATAAATTTTGGAAATTGCTCTCTGTGAGAATAAGTTGCCCTCACTTTGATCTTTTTCAATCGCTTTATCAAATGCGGCTACTGCTTCGGAATATTTATTCATTTTATCATAAACCGTCCCTTTTTGTGCGATAGATTGAACATGTCCCGGTTGTTTGTCTAAAATTTCATCTAAAGTTGACAAGGCCTTATCATACTCATTTTTTTCTGTCTGAAGAACGGACAACTGAAATTTAGCTTGCGTGAAATCCGGATCGAGTTCGAGCGCGTGGACGAGATCGAATTCTGCATCTTCAAACTGTTTCGAACGTGTAAACACACTTCCGCGGTTTTTATAGGCTGCTTCAAATTCAGGATCGGTTTTTATGGCTTCGGTGTAAGCTTCTTCCGCTTTCATATCGTTGCCTTGTGCTTCAAAGGCATAGCCCATAACATACCATTCTTCAGCAGAGCGATCATCCACCTTCTTTTTTTCAATTTGTTTGGCAATCTTGAGAAACTGTTTTTGCTGTCTCTGATTGAGTTTCTTTTCCTGAAGTATTAATGGTAAAATTTTATCAATATCACTGATCATAAAGGATTGTTTTCCAAATTAAATTCAAATGCTAATACGAATACTTACTTTGACGTGAATTCGATGTAGTTAAATTTACAAAATGATTGCTCATTGTAACCTTCACAAACGTTCTTAAGATCTCTCACCAAAAAAACGGGTTCGAGATGTCGCTCTTAGTAATGTTTATAAACGAGTAACAACGTCCTTAAGTGTCATTTCGTACGAAGAGAGTAATCTTCAAGATGAAATAATCGTAGAAGCCTATGCAAAACCGTTCTTTTGCCCAATAGCTGCATTTTCGCGACTTCGAAATCCTCGAATCCCGAAAGCATTCGGGATGCAGCGGTTCCGAAGTCGCTCAGGCTTTGATATTGAACAAAATCTCTGGTTTTGCAAAGCCTTCTCGTATCAAAACGTTGTTTTAGACATTTTTTATTTCGAATTCACATTAACGTTAACGACTGCATAAGGTACAATGAAAATCAGAATGATTCTATTTTTGTTGACGGTGATCTGTCGTCCGTTGAGCCTGTGAAAAAATATCAATCAAATTCAATTACCTTAACCCGGATTATTCACCAAGAAATTTTGTCGTGTCCCGAAAGCTTTCGGGATAAAAATGCGCATGAAACGTACAGTGGTACATTGATTAAGCATTTTTAAATTCAACGCAGAGCACGGCCAAATTTCGCAGCTTTTTTAGATTCCTCAAATTTGAGGAAAGCTTCATTATTTTCAAAATATTGTTTTTAAAAATGTTATGTATTGTTTATTGTAGTATATGTGAATAATGCGGGTTAAATAATTTAGGTGCTTCGCAAAACCACAATTTCTTACCGCCCTTAATTCCCGAAAGTTTGCGGGACAAGCTATCCTTAACAATAGGGAGGACATTTGCTTATCGACTTAATAAGCGTACATAATTTGTTTTTAGCTTAGATATCAAGAAGAGAAAATTTGATATGTAACAGACTATTATAAATAATAGAAAAACACCTAAAAAATTAAGGTAATCTCTATATTGCAAAGTAAAGTTATTTTTTCACAGCCTCCGTTGTCCGTCGTCAAAAAATAGAAATTCTGAGAGCTGATAGCTGAATGCCGAAAGCCACACTTAAACCTAAGGGCTTGATTCGGCCATCATAATATAAAATCCTTTAAATAATGGATTTTCGATATCCAGAGGTTTCAGTTTTTCTTTATTCATCGTCTCGGGATCAACCACCCAGCGAAGGGAAAAATCGTGGGTATGTAATAATTCTTCAATATGATCCCGACCAATGTTATATTTCAAATATTCACCGACAAACTCAACACTATCACGAATGATTTGTGCGTCGACAGGTTCCATTTCCTCAAAATCAAAAAGAGTGAAAAGAAACCGGCTTTTGTGATCCGTTAATGCATTCATATCATCCAGGATGCGATGAATGGTATCTAATTCCTGATAATCAAGAAAACCTTCGGCAATGAATAACGTTGGTACATCCGTTCGAAAATCAGAATGGGATTTTAGAGTCGTAACAATACCCTTTTCTTTAATTTGCGAAGATACGAAATGAAGAAAAGGGTTGTGATAATTAAGCTTTTCCAAAAGATCATATTTTAAGCGAATGGTATTAGGGGAGTCTAATTCAAAGGAGTTATATTGTAATTGTGATGTTCGGATGGCGGAAAAATCTAAACCAGATCCGAGAACAACAACTTGTTCGTACCCATCGTTAAGAGCTTGGAAAATGGCGTCCTTTATGTACACTTTTCTCATCAGAAGATGCATGAGGTCACCGGGTAGAACAAGATCTTCCATAAAAATTGAAAAATGTCTCAACCAGGGATTTTTGAGTAAGGTTTTAAAGAAAAATAATGGAGATGGAAGCTGTGAAATAACTTTTTCATAATATTCTGAGGCTTTTTTATCGACCAATGGAGTGAACTGAGGATCCCTGCTTAAGCCGAAAAGTTTGATAATTATAAATGTAGCCGTGTAACTAAATCGCTTGTTATTGTTCATACTAAAATTTAATATACACGGCTGTTTAATTCATAAAAAATTATTATATTTGCAACCCTAAATTAAGGAAGAAAAAGAGTTGCCAAGATTTAATACACGTTATATCAATACAAAGTTACACGGCTTCAATAAAGCCGTGAATGTAATCTCTACCGGTCGATGGATTTTGCTCACCGTCCTGGTAGGAGTTGTAGCCGGACTCGGTTCGCTGGTTTTTGCTTATGCACTCGAACATGTCCAACATTTCACAATGGTTGTTCTTGGCGGATATAATCACCCGTTGCCGGTTGGCGAGGGTGGTGTTGGTGCCAAGGCATTTTCCCTCAATGAAGTTTTAGACGTCTCTCGTCGTTGGGTTATTTTATTAATTCCGATGGTTGGCGGTCTGTTATCCGGCTTGCTGGTCTATCTGACGACCCCGCCAAGTGAAACGCAAGGGATTGATTCCGTTATCGAAGCCTATCACATGGATAAAGGGATCATCAAACCTTTAGTTCCCGTTATTCGTTTAATTGCTTCGGTTCTGACCATGGGATTTGGTGGCAGTGCCGGACGTGAGGGCCCGATGGGACAATTTGGTGCGGGATTCGGATCATTTTTGGGGCAAAAGCTTAAACTCAGCGAGAATGAACGAAAGATATTGTTAATGGCGGGAATGGGAGCCGGTATCGGTTCAATATTCCGTGCGCCATTGGGTGGAGCGATTTTCTCAGCTGAAGTGCTATACCGGAAAGATATGGAAAGTGAAGGGTTAATGCCCTCGATTATTTCCTCCATCATCGCCTATTCGGTTTATGCATCATTTAATGGATGGAGCGAGATATTCACCTTCAAAGCTGTCCATTTCGAAACGCCCGTTGAACTACCGCTTTATATCATACTTGCCTTACTACTAACCGTAGTGGGCATTTTTTATGTCCGCGTGTTCATCGGCTTCAAGAGCAAGATCATGGATAAGTTAAATGTCCATCCTGCAGTGAAGCCGGCCATTGGCGGTTTATTAGTCGGTATTATCGCGTTCTTTTTTCCGGCTGTTATGGGATCAAGTTATGGATACTTACAACAAGCCTTATTCGGAAATCTCGGAATTGGATTTTTACTGATCTTAGGAATTTTGAAGATATTTGCCACGACTTTCACCCTGCAATCGGGTGGTACCGGTGGTGACTTTGCCCCATCTCTGGTGATCGGTGGTGTTTTGGGTGGAGCTTTTGGAATCTTTGTGTTCCATTATTTCCCATCAATTGTATCCGATCCGAATGGTTATGTATTAGTGGGAATGGCCGCTTTCTTCAGTGCCGTCGGTAATGTACCCATTGCCAGTACCATTCTGATCACGGAAATGAGTGGTAGTTATGAACTCTTATTACCCCTGATTTTTGCCAGTGCCATTTC
>DATFMK010000968.1:0-2835 GCA_035267005.1 Balneolales bacterium | reverse complement strand
CCTATCTTGACGACGGACGACTGACCATCGACGACACAGAGCTGTTTTGATGCATAAAGCATGATTCCGATACCGAACTCACGTTGCTTATACGGTTTTTCAGCATAAATAATGTTTAATTACTATCAGAGCATTTCTCTGTCGCCGGTGGTCGGTGGTCATAGAATAATCTAATTTAACGGCTACTTTTATTAAGTAGATAGATTATAAGCTTAAACGAACCTCACGTTTTTAGAAATCAGATTTTAAACAAAATAAATGATATTGACAAAACCATTACTGGGTAGAAAAAACAATAGCTTTCAAGTTATCTGAAATAAAAAAGCCCTGCTCAAAAACAGGGCTAAAAAATTCGTTACGATTTATTACTTAGTCAGATCTTTCAAATAGTGATAAAATTCACTCTTTGTGGAGAGGATGACCGAAGTTTGATGATCGAACGTTTTATTATAACTATCCATAGTTCTCTTGAAACTATACAGTTCTCTGGATTGTGGACTTTGATTATAAGCTTTTGCATAAATAGAAGCAGCTTGTGCATCCGCTTTTCCCCGAATTTCCTCAGAGGTTCTGTATGCCTCCGATTGAATTCTTTTCAACTCTTTATCGCGTTCCCCATTGATCCGAGAAGCCTCTCCCTGTCCTTCTGACCGGAATTTATCGGCAATTCTATTTCTCTCCGACACCATTCGATCGTAAACCTTTTGACGCACTTCTTTGACATAATTGATTCTTTTAATGCGGAAATCCAGTATTTTTATACCCAGGTCTTGTGCAATAGCATTCGCTTTTCTAAGAACCCCAGCCTGTATAATACCTCTTCCTACTTTGATAGAATCCAGCGTTTCGGCTTCATCAATATCGAGTGTATCTGAACTTTGAAGCGGGGTGCGGTTGCTGGAACGAACCAATTCGACGAGCATATTACTCGCTACAGCATTGCGCGTTTCCCCATCGAGAATATCATCGAGGCGAGATTGTGCACCTCGTTCGTCTCGAACCCGTTTAAAAAACTGGAGAGGATCGACGATTTGCCACCGTGCATAGGTATCCACGAAAATAAACTTCTTATCCTCAGTCGGTATCTGATTCGGATCTCCATCCCATTCCAGGAAACGTTTATCAAAGAAATGGGCGGTTTGTATAAATGGGATTTTAAACTTGATACCCGGCTTGGTTATGGGTTTTCCCACAGGTTTTCCAAATTGTGTAATAACGACCTGTTCGGTCTCATTTACAATGAACATTCCGCTGAATGCGATCAACGCCAGTACGGCGACCAAAACAATCCAAATTGTTGCACTTATACGTTTCATTATTTCTTTCCCCCTGATGTTATTTTATTTATTGAGCTGCCTGACATCTCAAATAGAGGGAGCACTTTGGCGCCATTTTCATCTGTTATAATTTTGTTCCCAATTTTGGGTAAAATCTGTTCCATTGTTTCCAGGAAGATTCGTTTTTTCGTTACTTCGGGAGCCCTTATATATTCGGTATAAAGATCATCGAAACGTTTCGCTTCACCTTCCGATCGATTTACGCGATCTATCGCATATCCCTGGGCTTGCTGAATAGCTTCCTGTGCCTGTCCTTTGGCTTTTGGTATTACTTTATTATAATTGGCCAGGGCATCGTTTATTAACCGCTCCTTCTCTTGCTGGGCCTCATTCACTGCATTAAACGACGGTTTAACGGGATCTGGCGGATTAACATCCTGTAATACGATTTGTTCGATCTTAATACCGGTTTCATATTCATTGCAGAGCTTCTGCATATTTTGCTCAACCTTAGTCGCGATCTCCTGTCGACCTACTGTCAACACCTCATTTACAGTTCGATTTCCTACTACCTGACGCATAACGGATTCAGAGATATCCCTCAGTGTATTTTTGGGATTACGAACTTTAAAAAGATACTTATAAGGATCGCTTATTCGATATTGAACGACCCACTCGACTTCGGCCAGATTCAAATCGCCGGTGAGCATGAGGGATTCGTCTTCATACTTTTGAGTACTATAACGGGTTCTGACTCCAGCCTCAATAGTACGAAATCCAAATTCCTCTTTTAATTGCCTTTCAACCGGAATTTTATAGACTTCTTCAACTCCAAATGGAATCTTAAAATTGAGACCTGACGATACTGTCCTCTGATATTTCCCAAATCGTAAGATTACACCAGCTTCTTCCGTTCCAATTGTAAAAAAGCTGGAGAAGATCAGAATCAAAGCCAAAATACCAATGACAATAGCTACAGAATGCTTTTTTAATCCACTAAAATCTGAAGGCAGATTCATGTTCGGTATATTTTGTTTAGCCATGTATTTAAATGATTAATTTTTACAAATAATTAAGGATTGCTAAACCTTTTAAACGTTATATAAGGTAGGTTAAACGCTTTTATTGAAATTTCCTCTCTTAACCATTGAAACTCAATTACGTCTCTCTTTACCCCTCCTACGTATCAAATGCTTTCAAATAGTTTCGCAATACTTTATTTTATAATAAAATCATGTAGATAACAAATACATAGATATTTTGCTTTAATTATGCTTATAGAATGTATATACAATTAGTTGCATTAATTATTCAGCTATCAAATATGCAATGGATTGTTTAATGAAATATTGGAGTCCATCTGACTTAAATAAATCTACTGCAAATTCGTCAGATTTGAGCATATTCCGTGCTCTTTTTTTTTCCGGGTAGAGCGGTTCGTTGCCTCCCCGCTCCCCCACAGATCCGTACGAGCAGATTTCCCGCATACGGTTCCTCTGCTTATGGTTTCGCTACCTGTTGGACCGGTTTACACCGTCCTCCGGTATCCAAACCGCTA
>DATFMK010000967.1:0-3569 GCA_035267005.1 Balneolales bacterium | reverse complement strand
TTTGCCATTTTGCCATATCATTATTTGGATTATTTAACGCACTGGCATCGAACAATAACACTCTGGCTTTCAGACCTAATGCCGCTCCTTTGGTAGCACGACCCCAATTCTTGCTACTATACGATACGGGCAGATCACTTGCTGCCGAATCAAGATCGGCTACAATAAATTTTGTGCATTGATCATACGTACTTCTCTTTTCACTGTAATTGCCGCCCAATTTGAAAACTTTAGTAATAATGGGGACGCCGCCATAACGTTTAATCAATTCAAAATAACTCCAGGCACGTAAGAAATGAATTTCACCGGTCAGACGTTTTTTCAACGCGTTTTCACCTTTAATGCCATTTATATTTTTGAAGAAAACATTGCAATGACGGATTGTATTCCAAAACCGATTCCATGTTCCGATATCTGCAAAACCGGATTCATTATCGGGTGCTACTTGTCCCTTCCTGATAACGCTGGCATTGTTATAATTAAACCTTATATAGCAATCAGCTGAAACAGATGCCCAGTTCATTCCGGTGCCCCTACTCCAAACACCTTCCATAACGGGGAGTACCTGATATTGCTGATTAACAAAGGACTTAGCTAAATTTATATTTGACCAAACGTTTTGGCCACTGTATGCATTCTTTGGATTAACATTAAGGACATTGCTGTTACAACCCGCTAATCCAAATAATGTAAAACTGACTAATATTGCTACAATTAATTTTTTCATAATTCTACCTGATATCATTTTTATTATAAGCTCAGTGATGCACCAACATTAAAACTCCGGACTTGAGGGTAGTATTGACCATCAGGAGTAGTTAATTCCGGGTCATAATGTTTGATTGGACTAATAAAAAACAGGTTTTGACCTGAAATATATAATTGAACCCTATTCAGACTTAATCTTCTTGCAAGACTATTTGATAATGTGTAACTCAAACGAACTGTTTTCAAACGAATAAAAGATGCATTTTTCAACCATATTGTTGAGGGACGATTATCAATCGTATTATTACGCGTCACAGCCCGTGGTATCGTAGCATTTGGATTACTTGGGGTCCAACGTTCCGTAAAACGCCATTCAGGCGGTGTATGAAAAGAACCTGGCAAAATTAATTGCTTAGCTCTCGCTTGTCCCTGCCAGAGCATGTACAGCTGAAATCTTTTATAACCTCCGGTCAAATTTATACCATATTGAATTTCAGGTGTTGCCGATTGAAAGATTCTAACCATATCATTTGGAGTTATTTGTCCATCACCGTTCACATCAATATATTTTACATCGCCTGGTTGTTCGCCGGGCAAATGTGGGCTGTTATTGATTTCTTGCTGATTTTTATAAATGCCAGCGGTTTTGTAAACCAACCATGAATTCATCGGATGACCTGTAACTCTTTGCCATGCCGGTATATTTTTCGACTCATCCATATAAACCACTTTATTTCGGGCAAATGTAAAATTACCAGCAAATTTATAATGAAAAGCACCCGAGAAATTATGATAGGTCAACGAGGCATCAATACCATGATTATTAACTTTACCAATGTTTTCATCCGGTAATTGAAGACCGGTATAATTAGGTACTTTGGCATTGGGTCTTACAAGAATGTTGTTACGTTTTGAAAAGAAATAATCAAAATCCATACTTAAAGTACCCGAAAAGAACTGGGCAGTAAATCCAACATCCTTTTTATCCGCGACCTCCCAGGTAATATCTGGGTTAGGTGCAACACCCGGAACAATACCTCGATAGTGAATAGGAGAAAGTCCATAGTTATAACCAGAACCAAAACTATATAAACTCTGAAATTGATAGGGGGCAATTAAAGAGTTACCCATTCTTCCCCAGGAGGCTTTCAACTTCAAGTCTGAAATAAATTTTACATGATTTTGGAAAAAAGGTTCCTTCGAAATCCGCCATCCGACAGACACAGCCGGGAATGTTCCCCAACGATGATTGGGGGGAAAACGAAAAGATCCATCTCGTCGTAATATTATATCAGCTAAATATTTTTGCTTGTAGTTGTAAGTAATACGACCAAAAAAGTCCTTCTTCCCACCATATATTGGAATGTGTCCGTTCGATAATGGTAACCCCCTGTGATCCAGACTGCCTCCATTATTGAGTTGCTGACTCGATCCCATATTTAATTGAACAATTTGATCTGACAGTAATCCTTGTCTGTAAGCTGAAATCCAGCTGTGATCAAATTTGTACTGTTCATACGCTACAAATGCCGCAACATGATGTGGACCAAAATCATTTTTATAACCGAGCTGGATATCATATGTAGATTTTAATGACTTATTGAAGGTCTGATTCACACTCATCGGAGTTGCAAAACCATTACCTGATGTTTCTGAAGAATACTGATCGATGTAGGTATCCGTTGTAGGATCATACGAATACATATGAAATCTATTTGTGAATAGCTTTGAATCCCAGTTTTGGATATCATAAGCTACACGGCCATGCACATACAATCCTTTAGTTATTTCAGGAAGTTTTAATTTGAACGAAAGGTTATTATTAAAGATGTAATAATGCTCTTTATTATAACCGGTCTTACCCTCGGCTATTAAAAGTGGATTTACTAATGCCTGACTGCCACTGGGATCACCGTTTGGATAAAATACCGGAAGATATGGAAATTCACCTTTGGCCCAGAAGAAAATGGAAGTTCCATTTAAATTAGAGTAGTGCTTTCTTTTTAATGTGGCACTTGATTTAAGTGAAATATTAAGATTTTTAGTAACATTTACCCCAATGTTTGCCCGTAAATTCCCTTGGTTATAATAAGTAGCACTATGTTTATATATACCATCCTGATATAAATATTGACCAGATAATAAATAGGTGACAATATCACTTCCACCGGAAATTTGTAGTTGATGAGTTGTTACGGGTGAAAGTGGTTTGAGAATGGCTCTTTCCCAGTCGGTATTACCATACTGTCTGGGATTATAAGTTCCATTTTTTAGTGCGTCTATCTGTTTCTGTGTAAATTCCTGAGGTTGTCCGGCAGCCTTATCGCCTTCGTTCCTCCAAACCATGTATTGCCAACCGTTTAAGTGGTTCGGTATTCGTGTTGGCTGCGTTTCCCCAAATCTGCCATTGTAGGTTATTTTAGGTTTGCCCTTTTTCCCTTCTTTGGTCGTTACAAGAATTACCCCGTTAGCGGCTTCTGAACCATAAATAGCGGCCGAAGCATCTTTCAAAACAGAAATACTCTTAATATCTGTTGGGTTTAATTCATTGAAATCACTATAGCTACTTGGGACTCCATCAATAACATATAGCGGGTTATTGTTATTTAAAGTACCATCACCACGAATAACAATATCCGATCCATTATTACCCGGCTCTCCGGAACGATTATTAACAATAACACCGGGCATTTGTCCAGCCAGAGCGTTTGAAACATTTGGAACCGGAGCCGATTGCAAATCCGATCCGCTGACTGTCGCAATAGATCCGGTCACATTTTCTTTCTTTTCAGTACCATATCCTACCACTACCAATTGTTGTCCATGAATATAACTGGACTTCAATTTAACATTTATGGTAG
>DATFMK010000966.1:0-8719 GCA_035267005.1 Balneolales bacterium | reverse complement strand
TATCTGGATTTAAGGGTATCTTTTATCAGCTTCACCGATTTTTTGAGATTTGATCTTTCAAGTTTCTCTAAAATAAAGTCTGCTGTTCGAGGTGGATTTTTTAATTGATTGACTTGTTGATCAAAAGCAGAAATACCATTTTCTTCGTCTAACTCTATTAAATTTACAATAAATAAATCAGGATGTACTGGTTCGATATGGAAGTCCTCTAAAAATTTCCGTGGAAAATCCTTTAAATTAAAGGTGACAATGACATCAGAACGACTTCGTATAGCAGCAGCAAGAACATGGCGATCATCTTTGTCAGGTAGTGTAAGATTTTTGATTAAAGAAGAATACCCATTGACCTCAGCATCAGGAAAAGCCCGATTCATGATTTCAATGGTTCTGTTCAGCTTGGTTACTTTTAAATCGGGTCGATTCTGAAGTAAATTTCGTTTCCATTCTTCCTGAATAAGTTCACTCCATTTAGGCCGATATAATTGTTGTTCAGCCAGGCAAAGCAATAAATCACGAACCGGAGCAGGATAAAGCACACAGGCGTCTAAAAGAGCAGTAAAACGTCCTGAGTGCAGCAAATTAGTACCTCATATCTAATTCCTGAGCCTGTTTAGCCAATTCTTCCAATAGTTTGCGACGTTTTTTATCCCCTTTAGCTTTATAATCCTCCAAATCTTTTAATATGATACGTCTATGCGTACCAACTTTATGATACGGAAGTTCTCCTTTTTCTAAAAGCTTTACAACATGCGGCCGGGATACATTTAGCATTTCAGCGGCTTGCTGAGTGCTGATTTCTGTATCCGAAGGAATAATGGTTATTGCTTTCCCTTTTGCCATTAGCTGTAAAACTGTATTAAGGAATCGAAATGCTGATGGTGGTATTTTTATGCGGGTCTTTTCACCAGTTATTTCAATTTCAATAGGTTTTCGTGCCGAATGATGTTTTTGGACAATCTTCTCAACTGCCTTCACATTTTCCTGCGCAATTTTTTGGTCGCGGCGTGTGGGTGATTCCAGCGTTTCAGTCATGATCTCTCCATTAATTCATATATCTCCATACCTATAATCTACATAAATAAACGAAACAATAGTTTAAATGGATTTTCCCCAATTAAATCAAGTACACTTGACTATTGTCAATCAAACTTGATAAGAGTAGCTCGTGAATTCATTTCTTAGTCATCATTTATTCAAAAAAGAGGTGAACATAAAAGGGGAAAAAACGATATTCATTATTTCTTAGGAGCCCTCTTCTTTACCAATAGCCTAGCGTCCTGAATTTTCCTACCCAACTCATCATCCTGAGCTAATAATAAGATATCCTTGTGTAATCCCAGTGCTATAAAAACCTGGTAATAATTTCCCATAGCTACACCGGGATCACCTTTCTCAATTTTCCAGAGTGTATATCGACTTAAGTTCGCCCTTTCAGCGATAACTTCTGCATTTAGCTTACGTCGCAACCTAGCCAACTTAAATTGTTCTCCAACCTGCTATAAAGCACGTTGATGTTTGGGTAATAATATTGGTCTTTTGTTTTTCATAATGTATGATATTATACACATGAAGTAATCAATTTGTTTGAAATATCATACATTTTATTTGAAAAAAATCATATTAATTAAACCAAATACAGAAATTAATATCACTTCAATATATTTCTGCCTCTTGTTATTTATAACAATTTTCAGAAATAAATTTATCTAAATCATTCCTTCAGGATATAAATTGGGGAAATAATAACCCACAACTTTTGGAGGGATATTGAACCTGATGGGACCTCGGTGACTTTCTGAAGTTATGAGTTTTTCTTTTTCTAATTGACTCACCAGAGAACGAGCTGTTCGTTCATTGAGTCCACTTATACGCTTGGCATCGCCCCTTGAAATTTCTCCGCGAAGCATTACTTCGACAAGTATGTATTTTGCTTCCGGTCGAAGTTCATTGTCACCTGAGATGATCTTGTTTGATCTTAAATCAACATACCCTTTAATTCGGTCCTGTAACTTATCCAAATCTAATAATTCCCCCATAAATTCAATTTGGTCCAGACATATATTCAGATAAAATGTACAAAATTGACCCAAATTACGTTCTGACAGGTTACCCCTACCATCATAATCACCTTGCCTGGGGGCATCGGCTAAAGCCAGGTATTGCATATACTCGTCTCTGTTTCTGGCCAAACCTCTTGATATCGTCCATAATCCGTGCGATTCTATGTTAGCCTTCATCATGTAAGCATGACTAAATAACCGGCATACTCTTCCATTACCATCCAGAAAAGGATGAATCCAGGCCAGGCGGTGATGACTCGCGGCAATAGCAATTAATTTAGCCGTTCCATGTAATTTATCGGGATTATAAACATTATTAAACCGTTTTAAAAAATCAGGAAGAGTATCCGAAGATACAGGAACATGACGTCCTACAACTACCTGACGTTGTCTTAACTCACCCGGGCTCATTAAAAAATCCTTACCGGTTTTGGGATCGCGGATTCTGCGAAATTCTTCAGGAACCAATTCATAAAAACTTTTATGGATCCATGTAATGAAATCTGAATCACAAATTTGAATATCCGGATGTTCCGCTATCAGATTTTCCATCTTTTGCTGGACTTCAATATGAGCTATACTTAATTCCTGCAAATGCCTTTTCTCAGAATTGGTATCATACTCTTTTTGTACGGCTCTTTCGATATCAGAGGGATGCGTATGGTGCCCTTCAATAAGATTGGAATAGTAGCTGTTAATATGTCGAAGTAATTGTGTTACTTGATGACGGGTTATTTTATGAAGTACTTTCCCCAAAGCCGCCGCCTGCCTGTGAACGTCCATGGCCAAATCCATCAATTTACCATCCTGGTTGGGGAACGTCGGATCCATTTCACTAATATTTTTAATCATATTATTGCCGGTTTATTTTCCGGTTTTACTACCGGTTCCATTAAACTAATAACATTATATTAATCAATATATTATATATTTTTTTATAATGATATTAAATATGATATTTTCCGGTAAAATTGCCGGTTTGTTTGCCGGTTTATCGAAAAATAATTATAGATTTGAATGATCGGCATTATTTCTTAGGAGCCCTCTTCTTTACCAATAGTCCAGCATCCTGTATTTTCCTACCCAACTCATCATCCTGCGCTAACTATAAAATATCCTTGTGTAATCCCAGGGCCATTAAAACCTGGTAATAATTACCCATTGCTACTCCCGGATCACCTTTCTCAATTTTCCAGAGTGTATATCGACTTATGTTCGCCCTTTCAGCGATAACTTCTGCACTTAGCTTACGTCGCAACCTAGCCAACTTAAATTGTTCTCCAACCTGCTGTAAAGCACGTTGATGTTTGGGTAATAATATTGGTCTTTTGTTTTTCATAATGTTTGATATTATACACATGAAGTAATCATTTTGTTTGTAATATCATACATTACATTTGATAAAAATCATATTAATTAAACCAAATACAGAAATTAATATCACTTAAATATATTTCTGTTTTTTGTTATTTATAACAATTATTAGAAATGAAATTGAAAGAGCTTAAAAGGTGTATTGCTTAACCACATCTTCAAACAGGGTGACTTTCTTTCGATCGTTGGCATCGAATAAAAAAGGCTCGACATCTTTGGCCATCGTATTCATATCTAACCGCCGACATTTTTCAAGTACCTTCTGTTTGAGATCTTCGGGATCCGAAATAGACAGTTTGGCATCTAAGTAATCATAATCGGGTTTGATATTTTTACTCATGAGAAATACCAAATCATAGAAATCCCGGCCTTTATTACGCCTGCGATTAATAATAGCGAATAATTTTTGGGACATAAGTAAAGGTAAAGGTGTCGTTAAGACGGTAGTAAATACTTCAAAACGGTTTAGGATAGTACGTTCCGGCTCATAATCAAAATGCTGCGGTTCGGTATCCAATTGAATTAAAATCTTTTCCCGTTTATGACCGGTCAATCCTTCCTGGAATAAGAGATCCGGAAATTTGATATAACAATGCCAGGCACCTTTCATGACCATTTTCAGTTCGACCTGATATCCTTCCCGTTCCAGTTGTTTTTTAACCTGGCCGGTGACTCTACCAAAATCATCTACTGCTAACGAAATATTATCGAAGTCCAGGTCTTCAGAAAAGCGGTGGTTACCGTGAACAATGCGAAGGCAGGTTCCCCCTAAAAAACATAATCCTGTAGCATAGGAACTCTCATAGATACTTTCCAGGATTTTAAATTGTAAATATTCACGCAGCATAAACCGGGGAAATTTATGCAACGATTCCGGGAAAAAGGGTTTAATCTCACTCAGCGTTAACATTCAGAAAATCTATTAAAATATTCATTCTTTTGTTTAAAGTGGGAGAATCGATATAATTTTTATAGCTATTGAGCTTATCCATGGATATCTGCTCGATAATTTCAATTGCATTCCATCGTAACGATTTGAGATCATCCGGTCCTTTTAATTCCGTATGAAGGTACAGGTAATCAATCAGGGTTTTCTCAGGAGTAGCAATAGCATATCGATGGTTGTTCCAATCCTGTAGATGATAACCGAAAAACAGATCCGGCTTCAGGTGGCGATAAGAGAATCCACCTAAATGAGTATCAAAGATCTGCGTTTTTAGGGTCGTGCAGGAAGTGATTTGAAATACACCTTCCGGGATAAACCCATAATGGGATAAAGCCGATTCAAGAGAAACATAAGATGGATGATACATTTCATTAGCAGAAAAATATAAGAACGCTTCATCGACCTCCTGATCGGAGAAATGATAAAACTGATTTCGCAGTTTCCGGATATACCCCTTCTCTTGCCATTCCACAAGTCGCCTGTTATCAAAATGTGGAAAATGCTTTTGAATTTCCCGGATAGATAATAAGGGAAATTCCTTCATTTCATCTTTGAATTCTGTATAATTCATAAAATATGTTTCTGTTTATTGTTAATAATAACAAATTTTAGAAACAAAATTAATATAATGTTTTTTATTCTACTATTATCTCTATTCTTTTATAGCCACTCCTTAAAATCATAATCAATTCATGCCGCGACACAGTTTCGCAGTTCATTATTAAAAATCCAATTATTACCATTATTTCGAATTATTGGCAATAATTCGAATCTAAGATATTAGCATGTTCCGTAGATAAACGAAATGGTAGTTTATCAGTACAACAATAGTTACTGAAAGGAATAATTTAAATAGCAGGAATTTTGGCCAGGAATTTATTAATTCCGTGAAAAACAGTTATTAAATGTGAAAAATGCTTATTTAAAGCCAACTTTGTGAAAAACATTTATTTCATATATGAATCTATGATAAATCATATCCTACAACTGAAGCTGATTACATTTATCCCCAAAGTCTTCCATATCTCTCGTTTAATAATTTCATATAGTTCTCCTTCATCTCTTTTGATAGAAAGGATTGTTGGATGATGGATTCCAAATCTGGCTTTTTTTTCTGAAGCTTATAAAATTCATTAGTAATTTGTTTCGGAGTAAGTCCTATATCTAATCCAAATTGTTTAAAATCATCCAACTTAAACCGGCTTTTCTTTCCCCGGACCGTCAGGGCCAGTTCTTCAGGATCTGATTTTTCCGGAATAACCAGACGCGTTGATAACAAGTCGTAGGAGGGGGCATATTTCCAGCCAATTTTCGGGTCTTTGAATAAAGAGTAATTCTTAAGATGCATATCTCCATTACCGGTCAGGTAACTAAACAGAACAACCTCGTAAAAGCGAATGATATCGAATAATGGATTGGCGGTATACTGTTTGATTACTTTGGCAATCTGTTCGTGTGATCCTTTGTATTTATCTTCAGTCAGGCGACCGGTTAACTGACACATATCTTCCATAGCCAGTTTGGTGCCATCATCCCGGCGGTCAATACGTCGCGTAACGAATGCCAATTCCCCGGATTTAAGATGGACCAAACCATAAGGAACGGTTTCTATTCCCAATTCGTCGGCCATTCGTAACGTACAATGCTCATTTTCCGGGAGTTCCGGCCATTTGTTCGACGGTGGTTTGAGTATAAAACATCCCCATAAACCGACAATAGTTAATTTTGGTGTTTCTTTGGCTTCTTGTTGAATTTCCATGGATAGTTTAGCCTGTACACCGGGAATGGTTACGCGTTGTCTGACCACTCTCTTGGCCAGGCTATGTAATTCCTTCTCACTATAATCCAGTAGTGGGACTTCTTTGGAACCAAATAACCGTTGCAAGCACAGCTCATGGTATTCTTGTCCGGATGGGGTTCCCTGCATACATATCAGGCATCTGTTTTTCATGCCGGATTCCTTTCTTCGGTTGAAGGAACCGGTCTATCCTCCGGTTCCCTGACACTAACATTTCCGATCGTATCCCGGCAGCTTACAAGTAATAATCCCATACGATCTCTTGGATTCATCTTCCAGGTTTGTTCTACGACATGTAACAGCCAGCCTTCCGGTATTAGCCCATCAAAAAAAGGAAATAACACATTGGAATCGTAAGGATCTTCCTGTAAAGGCAATGTGAGGCTAACAGGATCTGCATTTTTTTGTTCCAGGTATTCTTTCCGATATTGAAAACGATACCCTTGTTCCGTCTCTTCCAATATCCCGGCCCACTCATCTTCGACGTAGATATGTGCCACTCTATAATTCATCGCGGTTCTCTATTGGTATAGGTCCCATTTTATAACCAAATAACGCCAACACCTGGTTTACTTTATCCAGTCTCAGGCTTTCTTTGCCCTGCTCGAGTTCCCTTATAAACCGGATACCTACACCGGCACGGTCGGAGAGTTCCTGCTGAGTCAGACCAAGCTGTTCCCTTCGTTCTTTAACAAAATCGATCAATTCGTGGGTTAATGGCTTCATACCTATACCTGATCGGGTATAATTTTGGTTGTTTTTATAATATTATACCTGATCGGGTATAAAAAAGCAATTATTTTAATAAGTATACCCAATCGGGTATACTTATTTTTTTGAATAGACTAACCAACCTCAATTAAACCTGGTATCTCTTGCAGCAGGAACTGCGAAAGTTGAACATGATCACGAACCTGGAAGAACATTACTATGAATTTGTCGTCCAGTTACTCAAACATTCCCGGGAACTCATATAAAAAAAGAAAATACATTTTTTTACTGCTAAGCTGCTACAACTGCTGGAAACCCTTAAATTATGCTCATTTCGCCCATTTTCCCATAGCAGTAGGATCTTTCCAACTGCTACAAAATGTCCGGTTTATAGCAGTGTTCAGCAGTCTTGTAGCAAAATCAGTGAACCATAAAAAACAACACTACAAATAACAAAGGAACATTACATGAAAATCGGTGATAAATATAATGTCGTGGGTCATTAGTATTCCCCACCCTAATACCCAGGGAAGGTGAAACAGTGTATATATATTTTATTAGAAGTAAATTAAGTTATTGCTATTTTCATGTTGAAGAGGTAAGGCATAGATAAGTACTTCTATTTTATTAGTCGGGATTTAAAAGGACAAAACCGATTTGGATTGTAAGTGGGCCTGGAGGGATTTGAACCCTCGACCAATCGATTATGAGTACCCGGATAAATGATAGCGGCACAATAAGTTAGTCGATTTTAACTTAGCTGTACCCACAAATGAGCCAACTAAAATGACCACTGGTGAAACGGTTTAACTCAATGTGCCATAATTACTTATAAGGTTTTTTTGTGTCCATTTTTATAAAAATCGGCGAATGCTGTAAAATTAGGCCGATTTTGTCATTTTGTATGTACTTTTGTAACCACTTTTCACCTCGGAAGGGTCCAATATTAGAAAATTCTAATGTTGGTGGGGTTTGAATGTTAGATTTTCATAATTTCTTAATCTCGTTACGATCCTCCGGATCGTAATGATCATTGGGATGCTCTGCGTCCCTTCACCGCTTTTATAGTAGATTAAAATGGTATTGACCTTATGTTACTTTTCAATGATGACAAAGGTTCCCAAAATCACCGGCTGACGTAAAATGGGCTAAATCCGTCTCCATTCCACTAAAAAATTTCAATGCTCCACAACTGGGCTTGCCACATTCAGCGAATCTTGCGGTATGAATTTTTCCTTAACGCTGCATTCCACCGGATTTTTAACGCCCCTTTTACTGAGGCCGGAATCAGGGAGGCGATTAATAAAGGGATACATTTATATTGATCCGAAAACTAGAAATAAAAGTCAGAATGTAATTTTATATTTATTCAACAATTCTACTGCTTTAACCCAATAATAGAAAGCCGATTTATCCGGTTGCTTTTTAAGCTTGTTTAGATAATTCCAATCCGGTTGTTCAATTAACAGTGATCCTATATTTTGTCCTTCGAAATATGAAATCGGACTCAAATCTTGCACCAGGATTTTCGTTGCTAAATAGCCTACTTTAGCCGCAGCAATGACGGCATCGTCAATTCTAAATTTGCCAGACATTAGATATCCATCCCCAAAAGCTTTAATGCCATCCTGTAAAAGTTTAAAATTATTTTTTTCCGGCTTCTTCTTATTCGCATTTCTTTTGGTGATTATAAAACAGGTATTAATGGTATCCTTTAGAACAGGTTCCGGGCTTAAATGATTATCCCCTTGAGAACCTTCACCTAATTTGAATCCAATTTCTTTTTTAGCAATAGAAAGGAAATTGTCTTTTACAACTATCATATCTGAT
>DATFMK010000965.1:0-13763 GCA_035267005.1 Balneolales bacterium | reverse complement strand
CTGGTTAGGCTTTACCGGACAGGATTGGGTACCTGAAGGCTTCCTGCGAAAGGTTTCAAAGAACATAATCGTTAATCCCCCTTTCATGGGCTTAACTTGGCGCAATAACCCGAATTATTCACGTAAGCTATAAGAAACAATACATATCAAATTAAAAAAAACAATACCTTGTCAATAATAACGCTCTCCTCAAATTTGAGGACATTAAAAAGGGCTGCGAAATTTCGCCTTGATCACGGCTAAATTTCTTGGTGAATAATCCGGGTTAACACCTATGAATCTTTATCTGACCCCAATTTATAATTAGGTATCGGAGCGCTGTTAGATCCCTCGATTCTCTCAGGATGACAACGTAGAATACCTTAATTTAACGTGAGGTTTGGATAATAATCGCAGAGTTGTAATAATTACATTGAGAATACGAGTTGTGAAAATATAACCTATCTTGACGACACAGAGCTGTTTTGATGCATAAAGCATGATTCCGATACCGAACTCACGTTGTTTATACGGTTTTTCAGAATAAATAATGTTTAATTAATATCAGAGCAATTCTCTGTCGCCTGTGGTCGGTGGTCATAGAATAATCTAATGTAACAGCTACTTTTATTAAGTAGATAGATTATAAGCTTAAACGAATCTCACGTTAATTACAACAAACCCACCTCAAATAATATCGTATTCCGGTTCACCTTCCGAAACACCATTAATCAGTGTTGTGAATTCCCAAATAATTTCGTGTCTCAGATAATCTTTGGAACCTGCCTTTAAAGGAAAATAGATCGCGGCACCCACATTTTTGGTTGAAGTCGTTATTTTAGTTTTCATAGAATCCTTGATCGGATTGATAATGGGGGTTTCCGTGTAGTGTTCCACCTTAAAGCCTGCTACGAGATCCTTTAAATCAATTCTCTGTTCGCTTTCGTTAAAAATGTAACTTTCATCATCTTTGCCCAAGCGAAATACATATTGAGAGGTTGCTGCCTGATCTAAATCCCAAATAGAAATAGGCACCATGTATTTAAGTGAAATAAAATTGTTTATGTCGACAATCGTGTTAATCCTTGGAAAATTTCCGTTTTGAACTTCACGATATAAATATTCAGATGCCGGTTTCCCTCGGCCTGTCGGTTTATAATCGCCATTTCTAAGCATATTTCGCGATTCAACCCGAAATGATTCTTCTGTTTCCGTCAATTTATCTTGTTGTCGGTCCTCCAATAAAAATCGCAACTTTGCTTCAAGAGAGGGTAATGGATTGGTTAGGTGTACATTATGTGCCAATACAATTCCAATGGCAATATCCTTGTCTTCCAATTTATTGGTAAACAATAATTTATGAATCATAAAAATGTAATTTGTATAACCTGTATGTTATGTTGAATAAAAAAGATTCAACGATATGTCTTTTTATTAGTTATAGCAAGTATAAAACTAAAATCCTCGTAAAAAATTGTGCTTTTAATGTAGTGTTTACTAATGGTTAGACCTGCTAATTAATTCCCTTGCACTGGTCAAGGCCGCTTCTGTAATTTCAGATCCACTCATAAGTGAGGCCACTTCCTGCACGTGTTCCTGTTGATTTAACGGAAGAATTCTGGTCACGGTCCTTCCATTGTTTTCCCACTTTTCTACCCTGTAATGTTTGTTGGCCTGACTTGCGATTTGAGGTTGATGCGTAATAGCTATAATCTGACAATTTTCAGATAATAAACTCATCGATTTTCCCACTTTTTCAGAAATCTCACCGCTGATACCTGTATCAATTTCATCAAAAATCATAACCGGAAGACTTTGTTCCCGGGCTATAATGGTTTTCATTGCCAGCATGATACGACTGATTTCCCCGCCTGAAGCTACTTTTGATAATGGTTTTGGTTGTTCTCCTTTATTGGTTGAGATATAAAAAGAAATTTGATCAATACCATTAATAGTGCAATCTATAGGTTTTCCATCTTTAACGATCCATCCATTTTTATCTTCTATGGGTTCTACTTTGGTTTCAAACTGAGCATTTGGGATGCCTAATTTGGCCAATTCCTGTTCAATCATCCGAGATAAATGTTCCCCCGTTTCGACTCTTTTATCATGAAGTTTAAATGCTAATTGGGTAAACTCATCGGTCTGCTTTTTAATTTGTTTCTCCAAACGCTCGATTTCCAGATCAAAGTTTTCAGCCAGATTTAAATTTTCTTCCAGCTCTTTTTGATATTCAATGAGTTCCGGTATCGTTCGGGTATATTTTTTTTGCAATCGATTGAGTTCATTCTGCCGCTGACGCAGGAATTCGAGCCGTTTGGGATTAAACTCAATCTGTGATCGATAACGATCAGTAAACTGCAACATCTCGTCAATACTGATTCGTGCACTGTTCAACTCATCCAGATAATTCTCGAAAGCGGGTTCAAGGCTGATCATATCGTGAAGTGCCTTTTCCATGGCAATGAGCAGATCCGAGATATTAATCTCATTTTCGGTTCCCATTTCAAGAATTAGTGCCGCTCCCTGATCGAGTTCTTCTGCATTATCGAGGCGATGCATCTCCGCCTGAAGCTCTTCTTCCTCATTGATATCAAGCCGGGCCTGTTCAAGTTCATTTAGTTGAAAACGGAACAATTCGGTTTTTTCCTGTAATTCCTTTTCCCGCTTTCGAAGATCCGAAAGTTTTTTCTTCTGTTCCGATAAATGACGATAGGCCCTCTGGTATTCATGAAGAATAGATTCATTATGACCAAAAGTGTCGAGAACATTGAGATGATTTTCCTCACGTAATAATAATTGATGATCGTGCTGTCCGTGTAAATCGACCAGGTGATTTCCCACTTCACGTAAAATAGAAATGGTAACCGGACTGTCGTTGATAAAAGCACGACTGCCACTTTCCCGTATTTCGCGTCGGAGGATAAGCGGATTCTGTTCTTCTATATTATTATCATTTAATAAATTACGTAAATCATCATTTTCATAGATTTTAATGATCGCTTCAGCAACGGCTTTCTTAGCACCCTGCCGGATAACTTCGGTGTCGGCACGTTCTCCCAGGATCATATTCAGCGCTCCGATAATAATGGATTTACCGGCTCCTGTCTGACCCGTCAGGACATTGAAACCTTCTTCAAAATGGACTTCCAGCTCGTCGATTAGTGCAAAATCTTTAATGTAAAGTGATTCGATCACAACGTAATTTATCTAAAATGGGTATGAACACGTTTATGAAAAACGGAGTAAACTCAACTCATTTTGCATAGTCTTCTTTGTAAACAATTTGAGCAATAAAATAAGGTATTTACCACGGAAAGTGTATTTCCATTTTACATGATCAATTAAATTGCATAAATACCAATAGACCAAACTAATAATAGTAAAAAATAAATCTAATAGGGATAAAGATTGAATTAAAAAAACTGTATCTTATAAGATTTATCGTTTATTTAAGTAACAAAATGAATAGTCTGGGTTGTAAAAGGCTTATATGTGCGAAAAAAATATCTGAGATAACCAGTGCTCTAATGAATGAATGGACTTATCACTGCTTGGTAAATAGTCTGATAAAGGGTAAGGTAATTATTTGTTACGGACAAAATCATTATTGCAGGTTTTCCCAAAGAGATTTAAGGATTGAAAAAAGGTAGTTTAATTTATTGATGAAAAAAAACGAAGAGAATAAAGATCAAATTGAGGATCTTCCCAAAAATTTACCGGTAATACCATTACGTGATACCGTCATTTTTCCCAATACTATGTTTCCGGTTTTAGTCGGACGTGTCGGATCGTTAGCAGCGATTAATGAGGCGAAAAGTAAGGATAAGTTAGTTTTATTAAGTGCTCAAAAAGATCCGGAATTTGATGAGCCTGATTTTGAAGATATCTATACGATTGGAACTCTGGCGAAGATCGTCCAGGTTTTAAACTTGCCAAATAATTTATTAAAAGTATTGGTAAGTGGTGTTTGCGCAGCGAAAATAACGGAAGCTATCGCACAAGAACCCTTTTTACAGGCAAGTGTAGCCCGGCTCGAAAAGAAAAAAGTTGACAAACCGAAGAAATTAGAAGCACTAATTAAAAAAAGCCGTGAGCATTTTGAGAAATATGTTCTGGTTAATCAGGATCTGCCTGAGGAAATTCTTCTGGGTTATGAGCAATATGAGGATCCGGAACAATTGCTCTTTTTCATGGCTTCTTATATCGATCTGGAACTCGAGCAGAAACAGCAATTATTGGAACTGAATAATCTGCTCGATCAATATACCCGCTTTTTAACTATCCTGACCAGAGAACTGGAAATGCTGGCCGTTTCCCAGGAAATAAATGAGAAGGTTCAGGAAGAAATACAGGAAAATCAACGGAAGTTTTTTATTCAGGAACAGATCAAGGTGCTTCAAAGAGAACTGCAGGAAGACGAAATCGCTGATCCTGAGTTGTCGAAAATTAAAGAGCGATTAGATGAGATGGAGATGTCCGAACAAGTCCGGGCAAAAGCGTATGAAGAGCTAAACCGGCTGAGAAAAACACCGACGATGTCACCGGAACATAGTGTAACCCGCAATTATTTGGATTGGTTAGTTGAATTGCCTTGGGGGATCTATTCGGAAGATCGTCTCGATATGAAAAAGGTCGAAGAAGCGCTGAACAGTCAGCATTATGGTTTAGAAAAACCGAAGGTGCGAATCCTTGAACATATCGCCGTCTTAAATCTTGTCAAGCATTTAAAAGGACAAATATTGTGCTTCGTGGGACCTCCGGGTACCGGAAAAACGTCGCTCGCTAAAGCGATAGCAGACGCCATTGGCCGAAAAATGGTACGAATTTCATTAGGTGGAATACATGACGAGGCGGAAATACGGGGTCACCGAAAAACTTATATTGGTTCTATGCCGGGCCGTATCATTCAAGCTATCAAAAAAGCGGGAACCATGAATCCCGTTGTCATTTTAGATGAAATTGATAAAGTCGGACAGGATTTTCGGGGCGATCCGTCTTCCGCTATTTTGGAAGTTCTGGATCCTGAGCAAAATTACGCTTTTCATGATAATTATCTGGATCTTGATTTTGACTTATCGCAGGTTATGTTTATCACCACAGCGAATGTGGCAAGTCAGATTCAACCGGCGCTACTCGATCGTATGGAGATTATAAACTTACCGGGTTACCTGGAACATGATAAACTTGAAATTGCTAAACGCCATCTCATTCCGAAGCAGCTTAAAGCCCACGGTTTACTTCCTTCCAGAACTAAATTTAGGGATGATGCAATTTTGGAAATTATCCGCAAATATACTGCTGAGGCAGGTGTCCGCGGACTGGAACAACAGATCGCTTCGATATGCAGAAAAATTGCCAGGCAGGTCGTTGAACGAAAAATGAACGGGAAGAAATTAACCCGCGCTACGGTAAACGTGAAAAAGGTTCATACTTTACTGGGCGTTGAAAAATTCAGAGACCGGGAACTCGATAAACATAATAAGATTGGTTCCGTAAATGGGCTGGCCTGGACCAGTACCGGAGGCACGGTCTTACAGATTGACGTGGCTAAGATGTATGGCAAAAATAAATTTATCCTGACCGGACAGCTGGGGGATGTCATGAAAGAATCCGCCCAGGCTGCTTTGACATTTATCCGCTCAAGTTGTGAAAAGTTAGGTGTCGATAAGGACTTTTTTGAAAAAACGGAACTTCATATACATATCCCTGAAGGTGCCATTCCCAAAGACGGACCAAGTGCAGGAATGGCGATGGCGATTGCTATGATTTCGCTCCTGACTAATCGTCCGGTACGTCACGATATTGCCATGACCGGTGAAATTACGCTGCGTGGTGAAGTCTATCCTATAGGTGGATTAAATGAAAAATTGCTCGCTGCCCAAAGGAATAAATTAAAAACAGTACTTATTCCTAAAGATAATGAACGCAATTTAGTTGAAATACCGGAAAAAATTCAGGAAGGATTGAAAATCATACCGGTCAATACTGTCGAGGAGGCCATGAAATATACTTTTACGAAGAGTTAACAACGAAACTGTTCCGTTGTTATATTATTGGCCAATGGTTATCACTTTATTTAACGAGAGTTCGAAATAAAAAAAGGCATTTTATAACCTCATAAAGATACATTCATTTTAATTAGAAGATTTCTCCTTCCGGTCTTTTAACATTAACCCGAATTATTCACGTAACGAACAAGAAAAAATACATATCATATTGTAAGTTATTATAATTATTGAATTAATAAAGGTTTATGAGCTTTGTTGGATTTCTCTGCTATAGTCTGAGGACGAACTAAGGCGTTGTTAATGCTTTTATGGTTGTAACCAACATCATCATCTCAAACTTGTATTTGGGTGATAGATCTTACGGATGTAGGCAGGGGTAAAAAATAAGTATTTAGTTAGTTTTGTTATAATTCTATCGAACTCACGTTATTTAGATTTTTTTATGAGATAGTAATAAAAACAGAAATTTACTGTTCTATAGAATAGTTGTTTATAATTATTCAAGTTTTTTCATATTAATGACTTCTACACAAACTGAGGATAAAAATACGGAAATCCAGTTAGTTGTGGCTCCCGGACAAAAGGAGCACGTGCGATTGGATAAATACATTACGCTGTTCGTACAAAATGCTACACGAAATAAAGTACAATCAGCGATTAAGGATGGGTATGTCCTGGTTAATGGTAAAGTAGAGAAGCCATCGTATAAGGTGCTGGCTGATGATGTCATTGATATCACCTTGCCGAAACCTCCTCCGCCCGAGGCTGTTCCCGAAGATATTCCGCTGAATATTATTTATGAAGATGACGATTTGCTGATCGTAAATAAGAAAGCAGGAATGGTTGTTCATCCGGCTTTTGGGAATTGGACCGGTACCATGGTAAACGGACTCCTTTATCATATCAGCGATTTACCCGAAAATGAAGATGAAGAAGATATCCGGCCGGGAATTGTACATCGAATTGATAAGGATACAAGTGGTTTACTAGTCGTAGCCAAGAAAGAAGTGGTGTTAAGCGAATTATCCCAATTATTCGCCAAACACGATATTGAACGAACGTATTGGGCGATTGTCTGGGGGACTCCCGATGAGGAAGGAACGATAACCGGTAATATCGGCCGTTCAAAAAAAGATCGAAAAAAGATGACCGTTGTAGAGGATTCACGTGGAAAACCAGCAGTAACTCATTATAAAGTCATTGAGTATTTCGATTATCTTTCATTGGTTGAAGTACGTCTCGAAACCGGACGCACGCATCAAATTCGGGTCCATTTCTCTGAAATTGGTCATCCGGTTTTTGGTGATCCGACCTATGGCGGCCGGGCGGTTCGTTATGGTTCCAATACGGGACATCGAAAAAAGATGTTTGATAATTTATTTAAAAAACTCGATCGTCAATGTTTGCATGCCAAAACACTGGGATTTAAACATCCGGCAATCGGAGAGTTTATTGAGTTTGATTCCAAATTACCTGGCGATTTTCAAAACGTATTAAATAAATTACGCCAGTTTTGTAAGCCGTGATAAGAACTCGAATTCAACTATGAGAGTTTCAGATAGTATATAACTTAAGTAGAGTTTTATTTATCACAATGATGAAAAAACTATAAGAAGGCTTTGCAAAACCAGGTTTTTTGATCAAGATCAAGGCCAGAGGAATTTTAAAACCACAGCATATTGATCATATGTGAGGATTTTAAGATTCCGATAACGCAGATATTGGGCAAAAAGACGGTTTTGCAATGGCTTCTATAAAGCTATTAAGAAAAAAGTAACCGTAATAGAAAAAATAGTATGTCTGTAAAAAAAGAAATTAATATTACTGTAGAACTTGATGATGAAAATATTCCCAAAAACATTGTCTGGGATGCCGATGATTCAGATATCGATGAGCCGGTCCCCTGTAAATCAATGATTATGTCGCTATGGGACCATGAACATAAAAATACACTCAGACTTGATTTATGGACCCGTGATATGATGCAGGACGAAATGAAAATCTTTTTTCATCAGGTTTTAGTTGGCATGTCCGATACACTCGAAAAAGCAATTGGTGATGAACGTATAGCTGGCGATATGCGTGATTTCTGTGATCATTTTGCCGATAAAATGGAAATTGCCAAATGGGACAAATAAGAACAGTGAACTATGATCAGTAATCAGTTATCAGAAAAACCTGATAGCATTAGCAAGTCCTGTTTGCGTTTTGGAAATCAGCTGAATTCTGTATCTTTTAACCTGGATTATTCACTAAGAAATTTTGTCGTGATCAAGGCGAAGAGAAAAATGCGCATGAAACATATCTGAATATGTTGAATAAGTATTTTTCTCTTCAACGCAGAGCATGGGAAAATTTCGCAGTTTTTTTACGTCCTCAAAATTGAGGGATACATATATTCCAATAATTTATTAATAAACAAAATGATACGTGTTATTTTGTTTATTAACGTGAATAATTCGGGTTAATGAAAGAACATCATTGTAATTAAACAATGATGTATCTACCGTAGCCTCACCTTTGTGTGAGGCTACTCTTTTTTACAAAATGATATGGATTGATTCCTATTCTTATCATAACGTTTGTTCGAGATAAAATTTTCTATATAACAGCATCTTAGAATGAATATTTTACTTTGAAGATTTCTCTTTCCGGTCGAATGACACGAATGGGCGAAGAGGATGTTGATGATCAAAAACATCATTCAAAGGCGTCATCTTGAACCTGCTTTTTGGGTGAGAGATCTTACAAATGTGGACATGAAACAAAATAATTCTAAATTTATATCGAATTCACGTTACCATAATAAAACCAATTAGTACTTTTGAGAAATTCTACAATTTCAACTTTTCCTGTATAAAATAGAACCGAACGTAACGGCGCTGTTACGTTCTTCCTCATCCCATAAATCATATGCCGTAATTTTGCCGGTGACATCGGGAATAGCTTTGAGAAAAGTCAGAAGTGGCGGAAACCCACAAATACGATAGCGATCCATAGACTCACGCATGAGATCAATGATTTGCTTTGAAGAGCCGCCGGATGCCCGTTTTAAGAATCGCTGGTCAAATGTTTTAACCTGATCAAAATAGTGGCGAGCCGGTTGGGGATCCCCGAATTTTTCACCGAAATGGGCTAAATCCCCACTAATAAGAAACAGCGTTTGATCGTCTGATCCATAGGTTTTGCGGAGATGCGCGGCCATATTGTCCACCTGTTTTCCGCGATGGCCATTATCCATATACAGAAGTTCATCGAAACTGCTCACAAGAATCGGTAATACGGTAAAATCGTGATCCCAGAGATACCGCAGGAAAATGAGATGCAATTCGATACTGTGTTCAATACGATGTGCCCGGTCTTTTAAAGAGATGCCCAAATCATTCTGATGAGATCGCAACTGTTCGATGCCTTCCTGATCATTAGTTATGCGGCCAAGCGGTGTTTCGAAATGTTTGGAACTCCCGATAAAAGGTGCTTGATCATATAAAGTACCGTAAAGTCCAGCGTAATGAGAAGTTGCGATGAGTACGACTCGTTTCGGTTTTAAATTACGAAGTGGAGCAAATGCATGTATATAGGTTTCCAATCCAACACGTGGATCAATATGAGGCGCATACAAGGCTTTTATTTTGCTGACATCATCGGTTGGCGTTATCTTTTCAAATTGCTGATCCAGCATGGATCTAAGCTCTTTGGGATCGGCAGGATAACTGGATCCCGCACACACAGCCGGACGTGATTCTAATGATTCAAAGGCGACTTCCTGCTGACTGGAATAATTTTTGAAATGATCCGAATTCAGGACCCGGTTTTTGTCTAAAAATTGAATAAAATTGAGCAGATCATTTTCACCAATTTTCCCACTACTTTCAGGAATTTGACGAATGATTTCAGAGATACTTTTTCTTCCATCGAATTTTACCAGAAAATAACCTGTGTTTCGGTCAAGAATAAAATCTTTGGTTGTGTATCCCAGCATATCATGAAAATAGATTAAATCCTTCCCTTCATGTTCAATCGGAATAATATCCAGGTCATTCCGAAGTCCGGGAACAGGGTCTGAAACTGAGTTAAAAATCCGATCTACCATAATTATTTACCATCACTATTTGGATTACAATATTTGCAATTTACACTATATTTATTGCAAATGAGATGGTCAGGAGCTTCAGACAATCGCGCTTTACAGACATTCCTGCCGTGCTTAATTAATAAGTGGGCCAGATTTGTCCAGTGTTCCTGAGGAAATAACGCCATCAAATCTTTCTCTATTTTATTTGTGTTTTTATGTTTTGTTAAACCAAAACGATTGGAAAGTCGTTTCACGTGGGTGTCGACCACAACGCCGACATTTTTTCCATAGGCATTCCCCAATACAACATTGGCTGTTTTACGAGCGACGCCACGGAGTGTTAAGAGCTCTTTCATCGTTTCCGGTACTTTCCCGTCAAATTTCTCAACGATGAGCTGTGAACTCTCTTTGATCGATTTCGCTTTATTCCTGTAAAAACCAGTCGACCGGACGGCTTCTTCAATTTCATGCAGATCCGCTTCGGCAAAGGCTTTGGGAGTGGGATAATCCTTGAATAATTGTGGCGTGACCTTGTTAACTCGCTCATCGGTGCACTGCGCACTCAATATGGTAGCAATAAGTAATTCAAAAGCATTTCGATGAATCAGTGCACATTCTGCTCCGGGATATTCATTATACAGATCTTCTAATAATTCGGAAGCCCGTTCAATTTCTTCATCCGTTTTCTGTAATGTTTTTTTCTTCGTTGCCATAATCTATTTAATTCGTATGGATAATAAAATCTAATGCATAATAAGCTTGTAGTGATAAAAAACAAATGGGTCTTAGCTCAAGAAAAGGGATTTTTATACAATTTTAGAAAATATCTTCCGTTAACTACCGCGTTGTCTATGTCTAAGCTGCGCTTATTGATAAAAAGCCAGTGAGGTTTCTAAATTCAGAATAACTCGAATCAAAAAAGAAAAATGATATGGCCATATCGGTTGAGAATTTAACAAAAGTTTATGGTCCTCAGACAGCAGTAGATAACATATCATTTGAAGTGAAGACCGGCGAGATTCTCGGGTTTCTTGGTCCCAATGGTGCCGGAAAAAGCACCACTATGAAAATCATTACCTGTTACATCAATCCAACTGATGGTAATGTATCGCTCGACGGTTATAATATTTCAGAAAACGCCAATGAAGTGCGTCGGCGCATAGGATATTTACCAGAGAACAATCCTCTGTACCTGGATATGAGTATTGTTGATTATCTTCGCTATGCCGCTGAATTACAAAAAGTCCCATCTGATGAAATTATTTCCAGAATTCGGAAAATGATTGAAATATGCGGGTTGGGTCATGAGATGCATAAAAATATTGGTGAGCTTTCAAAAGGTTATCGACAGCGTGTAGGACTTGCTCAAGCTCTAATACATGATCCCGATGTTTTAATTTTAGATGAACCCACTACCGGACTCGATCCGAATCAAATCGTTGAAATCCGGTCGTTGATCAAAGATATCGGGCGGGAGAAAACAGTGATGCTTAGTTCCCACATCCTCAAAGAAGTGGAAATGACTTGCGATCGAATTCTGATCATCAACAGGGGTAAATTAGTTGCGAATGGTACAACGGAAGAGTTGAGCCGACGCGCCTCTGGTGGAGATCGCGTTTTGGTGCAGATCAAAACGGATGATAATTCGGTCGGCGATTCATTGATGAAGTTATCCGGTGTCGCGTCGGCTAAACCGGCGGAAGACAAAGCGGATGGATTCTGGTATGTGGATTCCAAACCTGATGTTGAATCGCGTGAAGAGATCTTAAACTCTGCGTTGAAAAAAATTGGGTGTTAACTGAAATGACACCTATTCAGACGAGTTTGGAAGACATTTTTAGGGACTTAACGGTTAATTAATCAAATAAAACAGTTATTACCCTATGTATAATATTTTTACTATTTGTAAACGGGAAGTCAGCTCTTTTTTTGATTCGTTGATGGCCTATATCATTATTGTTGTTTTTCTAGGCTTAAGCGGCGTCTTTACCTGGCTTTTTGGTACCGACATATTTTTTCGTGGTCAGGCCTCTCTGGCCGCATTCTTCGGCGTTTCGTTCTGGACGCTTTTCTTTTTTATTCCCGCGGTTACTATGCGGATGCTGGCCGAAGAGCGCCGTAGCGGGACCCTCGAATTACTGGCAACCAAGCCAATAACCGAACTTCAGATCGTAGTAGGCAAATGGCTGGCGTCATGGCTGTTAATCGTATTTTCACTTTTACCAACCGTCATTTATTATATCACGGTGGCTAATCTTGGTAATATTGATAATGGCGCTGTAATAGGCGGTTATCTATCATTATTATTGATCAGCGGTGTGTACATAAGTATCGGGATATTCGCCTCAAGTCTGACAAGCAATCAAATCGTGGCTTTTATCCTGAGTTTGTTTATCGCTTTTTTCTTTCAGTTTTTCTTTGATGTCATGTCCCCTATTCTCCCGGCAGCATTATCCGGCATATTCAGTTATTTAAGTTTGGCCTCGCATTTTCATAGTATGTCGCGGGGCGTGCTTAGCATTGCAGATATCATTTATATGCTATCGCTGATATTGCTTGGAATGGTATTGGCAACAGCATCATTAAGAAGGAGGGTATGGTCATGAATATATTCGATGGTTTTTTAAAGAATAAAAAAGAATCCATATTGCAGATTCTATTGATCATTGGCTGTTTGATACTGCTTAATTATATCGTTTCGGGTATCATCCTGCGTTTTGATATGACCGATAATCATCAGTACACGTTATCGAAGCCAAGTAAGCAAATAGCGGAAAAGATAAAAGATCCGATCACAGTTACGGCCTATTTCTCCTCTCATTTACCGCAAAGATTGGCGATGGTACAGGATCAATTCAAAAACCTGCTGGATGAATTTCGCTCCTATTCGCATGGAAATGTGGAGTACAAATTTGTCAATCCCAATAAGAACAATCAATCGGAAAGAAAAGCACAACAAGCCGGAGTTAGACCTGTGATGGTTGATGTCAGAAAACGGGATCAGGTGTCTCAAAAACGTGCGTACCTGGGGGCCGTCTTTCAATATGATGGAAAGAAACAGGTTATTCCGGTTATACGACCCGGGAACTCGATGGAATATACGATTGCAAGTACGGTTAAGATGCTGACCATCAAGAAGAAACCAAAAATCGGACTTTTGCAGGGTGATGGAGAGCCGAGTCAGCAATCGATGCCGCAGCTTATGAAAGAGTTAAATCAGGAATATTCTGTAGTGAATGTACCCAGTAGCGAACTTGATACCACCCAAGTTCCGGCGAACATTGAAGTACTGATGGTAATTGGTCCGTCGAAAAAGCTTGATCCTAAAGTACTGCAGTCAATCGACCAATATATCATGGCGGGAGGTAAAGCCATTTTTGCCGTTAACAGAGTGAATGGATACATTCAGCGAGGTGTGGCCGTTCCAAATGATACGGGTGTTGATAAATTACTCGCCAGTTACGACATACCCGTTAATGTAGATCTTGTTCGGGATGTCAGTAGTACTTCTATCGGAGTTCGGCAGCAACAAGGCGGGTATCAATTTGTGAATCAGGTTCGCTATCCCTACATCCCGATTATTACCAATTTTGCGGATAATCCCATCACAAAAGGTTTGGAATCGGTCGTGTTTAAGTTTGTTTCTTCGATCGATGTATCCAAGGCGGATTCATTGCAAAAAATTACAGTGCTGGCAA
>DATFMK010000964.1:0-4264 GCA_035267005.1 Balneolales bacterium | reverse complement strand
AATACTGTGTATACCAATAAACAGTTGACGGCTGCTCTGAATTTGCATAAAGGTGATATCTTCAATGAGCAGAAGATGGACGATAACATCCACATGAATAAGAACAATAACGATATCACGAGTATGTATCAGGATATCGGTTATCTATTTTTCCAGATTCAACCCGAAGTGGATGTCGTTCATAAAGATTCCGTTGATCTGCATTTCCATATTACCGAAGATAAAATTGCACATATTAAGAAAGTTGAGATTAATGGAAACACACGAACGCACGATAACGTCATTCGCCGAAATTTGAGAACCCTTCCGGGTGCTAAATATAGCCGATCCAACATTATGCGTTCCGTTCGGGAATTGGCTCAACTGAAATATTTTGTTTCAAAGGATATCAAGCCGAATCTCGATTATGATTATCAGAATAAAACCGTGAATGTGATTTATAACTTGAAGGAATCGACAGGTACGGATAACTTCGAATTTTCCGGTGGTTTCGGCGGACAAGGAATTGGACTGATTTTATCAGCAAAATTGAACTTTAATAACTTCTCGATTCAAAATATTGGGAATAAATCGGCTTGGAATCCATTACCGAGTGGGGATGGACAAAAATTGTCGCTTGGTGCTCAGGTAACGGGTGGTGGATATCAAAGCTATAATGTAGGTTTCCAGGAACCATGGGTTAACGACAAACCGATGTCGCTTGGTTTTAATGTCCAATACAGTCTGTATAATTATAAAGATTATTACACAGGGCTCCAGCGCTACGACAAATTATTCAGTACCAGTGTTTATTCCACTCGTAATTTAAACTGGCCGGATGACTATTTTTCGCAAACCACGTCTCTGGAATATCAGAATTACAATGTTCAAAACTCTTACTATAACCAGAATGGTAAATTATCTACGCTGACCTTAAGTGAGACCATACAACGTAATTCCATTGATAACCCGATAAATCCGACAATGGGTTCTAAATTGTCTCTGACCGGTGAAATTGCGCCCCCGATCGGTAAATTCTCACAATACTATAAAGTGACTTTCAAATATCAGCATCATATGCCCATTATTGGTAAGCTTGTATTTACCAATGGTATAGAAATAGGTGATATGGGTTGGTTAGGTAAAAAGAACCGGAGTCCATATGAACGATTTTATCTTGGTGGTACGCCATTACAGCAACGCCAGACTTTTACACGTGATAATATTGATTTGAAGGGTTATCCCGGTGGTTTTGGCGGATCCATTTCACCCTATGTGAATGGAAATCCGGTTGGTGGTACGATGTACACCAAATATATGACGGAAATGCGATATCCTGTTGTTAATAATCAGCAGGTACAACTTATACCGTATCTGTTTGCTGAAGGTGGTAATGCTTATCTCGGTTTGAAAAACTTTGATCCGTTCAAAATAAAACGATCAGCTGGTTTTGGATTACGTATTTATTTACCGATTTTAGGTTTGGTCGATCTGAGTTATGGTTATCGCTTCGACGGTATACCAAACACAAATGTAAAACCGGGAAAATGGGAATTTCTGTTTAATATAGGATCACCCTTTTAATGCATAGATTTTTCAAGACTTTCATATTACTTTCAGCTGTATTCTTTGCTGCAGGTGCTGGGAATGTGAGAGCTCAGAATCAAAAGATTGGATATATTGATTCTGATTATATTCTTTCTAAGATTCCTGAGTATTCAGGGATCAAGCAACGTTTGCAGGAGATGAGCAAACAATGGAAAGCGAAGTTACAAAAGATGCAGGATCAGATTGATCAAATGCAAAAAGATTATCAGGCTAAAGAAATTCTTTATACACCTGAAGTTCGCAAGGAGAAGAAAAAAGAGATTCAAAATAAAGTGGATGCCAGAAAAGCTTATATGGATAGTAAGTTTGGGCCTAACGGTGAATATTTTCAAAAACAAAAAGAATTGCTTCAGCCATTACAACAAAAAATCCTCAATGCCGTTAATAAGATTGCACAACGAGAGGGATATGATTTTGTTTTTGATCGTTCCGGTGATTATTTGTTTCTTTATACTCGTTCCGAATGGAATTTAAGTGATAAAGTACTACAAGAAATGGGTGTACAAGTAGATAACACGAGCAAATAATAAAAAAACTTATTATTATCTCGCACTATCTATTTTATAATTAAAAAAATGTCTATGAGTTCTATTAAAAATAAAATAATATCAGCAGCTTTATGTTTGATGATTCTGTTTCCCGTCATGTCGCAAGCGCAGAATATGCGTATTGGGTATATGAATCCTCAGAAAGTGTTAAATGCATTGCCTGAAAAAGCTGTGATACAAAAGAAGTTAAATGCATATTTGCAGCAAAAACAAAAAGATTACTCGAAAAAAGCGGCTGACTTACAAACACAGATACAGGCTTATCAAAAGAAGAAAGCCAGTATGAGTAAAGCTGAGAATCAAAAAGAGCAATCTCGTTTAAATAATCTGACTCAAAACCTGGATAAATATCGTTCCAGTATTCAAGACGATTTGCAAACAAAAAGAAGCCAATTACTTAGTCCTGTATTGGATAGAATCAACAAAGCCATAAAATCTGTCGCTGATAGTATGAATTTGGATTTCGTTCTCAATAAAGAAACTAGTCAGGGAGAAACCATTCTCATGTATGTTTCACAGAATGGAAAACAAAAATTCGATATTACACAAAAAGTAATAGATAAACTCACGAACAAATAACGTATAAAGAAATGATAAAGAGAAGCATCGCATTAGGTATTCTGGTTATATGCCTTGGCTTTATTACACAGACGTCTCATGCCCAACAGTTAAAAATAGGCTACGTCGATCCACAAGCCATCCTCCAAAAAATGCCAGCTATGGCAGCCGTTCAAAAGAGACTTCAAAATTATGCTTCAACCAAGCGAAAGGAATTAGCTGATAAACAGGCAAGTTTCAGAGAAGAAGTTCAGCAGTTTCAACAAAAGTCAGCTGTAATTTCCGACGCTGCCAAGAAAAAAGAACAACAGCAGTTGCAGCAAAAAAGTCAGGAATTGCAAAAACTGAAAAGTCAGTATCAACAAGAAATTCAAAAGAAACAATCTGATCTTGTAAGTCCGTTACTGAATCAAATACAGGATGCCATTAACAAAGTCGCCAAGAAAATGAATTTGACCTATGTGTTAAATACAACAACAGGCGATGGCAGTTATATCATTCTGTATGCTTCTGATTCAGCTCAAAAGAAATATGATATCACGGATCAGGTGATGTCTCAGCTGAATCTGGACTAAACAAACAGATAGGTTTTTTTTACCAGCATTGTTTTAATAAAAAGCAGGTATTTAAGGTATACCTGCTTTTTCTATTTAACGTGTATTCAATATTTATAGACATATTTTTTTGTTTCACATCCACGTCTGGAAGATCTCTCACCCAAAAAGCGGGTTCGAGATGACGACTTTGGGTGGTGTTTTTTTAAACAGGAACATGATCGCGTCATTTCGACCGGAGGTGAGTAGTGATTTGGCAATCCCTTGCCGTTGTTGGGGCTTATGGCTGTGGTTGCGGAAGGGGATCGCCCCGAAAGCATGCGGGATTCCTAAAGTCACTTCGGCAAAAAGCGCCTCGCGATGACACTCATGATGTTTGCAAACTCGTTCCCAACGTCCTCGTTGGGAATGCTAACTTTGAAACTCTGTTTCAACTGAATTGGATTACCAAAGATTCGGAAGGATTTCTAATCATTCGTTTAGTTTTAAAATGGAAGCAGAGCTTCTGTAATATAAATCCCAAAGGGACTATGGGAACAAGAAAAAGTGTTGGAGCTGAGTCGCGTTGTTTGAATTGCAATATTTAATGTGAAATTGATATAATTATAGACATATTCTGTTCCATATCCACGTTTGGAAGATCGCTCACCCAAAAAACGGGTTCGAGGTGAGGCCTTAGCGTGGTGTTTTTTACAAGAACATCCTCTTCGCCCATTCGCGTTATTTCGACCGGAGGTGAGTGGCGCGGCAATCTTCTGCCGTTGTTGGGGCTTATGGCTGTGGTTACGGAAGGGGATCGCCCCGAAAGCATGCGGGATTCCTAAAGTCGCTTCGGCAAAAAGCGTCTCGCGATGACACTCATGATGTTTTATAATCACTGCATACTCGTTCCCAACGTCCCCGTTGGGAATGCTAACTTTGAAACTCTGTTTCAACTCAATAATAGTACCACAGATTCTAAAGCATATCGAATTAGCCGTTTAGTTTTAAAGTGGAAGCAGATCTTCTGTAATATAA
>DATFMK010000963.1:0-4011 GCA_035267005.1 Balneolales bacterium | reverse complement strand
TTTATTTGTGTCAATTCAAAAGGATAGTCCGGTATCAGTAGTGCTTTTCAGATCCGGTTTGACAAGAGGTTAGGTAGATGGACCCCACTCCGGAAAAGCATGGAGTGCAGCCCATCGATGATAGTTCCAACATTTGGGTTTAAAAAATAAGGACAATTCCGTTTTTAAAAATCGATAAAGTTAGTGATATCATGAGGAACATTTGTTGATGGGCTCCACCTAAATGGTGGGCTCCATCTAAGAAAGGCTAGAAACGACTCACCCGAATTATTCACGTTAACATGAAAAGCCCAAAATAGTTGGGCAATGCAATAGCTTTTTTATTAACGTTTTGGACAGATCTGATTTAATGTATATCCTGAGCTCGCGTTACTTAAATTCACAGGGCACTATATGATAAAGGATTTGTATGATGGTGAGCTTGATAAACATAGTTAACACACTTTAACAAATCCGTGTCTTGTGTGGCTAACTATTAATTAGTATTTATTAATAGTCAATTTATAGAAGGCTATGCGAAACCGTTCTTTTATCCAATATCTGTATTTTCACGACTTCGAAATTCCTGAATCCCGAAAGCATTTGGGATGCTGTGGATTCGAAGTCACCCAGGCTTTGATATTGAATAAAATCCCAGGTTTTGCAAATCCTTCTCATAGGAGGTTCACGTGTATAAGATTAAACAGGGGATTTTTCAAATACTAAAGTTATCAGAAGATTTGATTTTATATGTACGACTCCTGATGGAAAATTAATATAATCAATGATCTTTTAACCATCCGGATAAACGCTTATGGATTCCAGTATTCAGCGTACTAAACTTTTTGTCATCAGTAGCTTAGCACTTACCGTCACTTCAATGACGTTTGCTATTAGAGCAGAAATAGTCACCATTTGGGGACCAGCTTATCATCTGTCTGCCGAACAATTAGGTCTCATTGCCGGAACCGCTTTTTGGGGATTTACGCTGGCTCAAATTATCGCGGGACCCCTTATCGATTTGCTTGGGATGAAGCATATTCTTTATATCGCATTTTTGGGACATATGGCCGGTATTATTGTGACAATTTTTTCTGCAAGTTTCTGGCCCCTTTATTCAGGAACTCTACTGATAGGTATTGCAAACGGAAGCGTCGAAGCGGCTTGTAACCCACTGACGGCCACCCTGTATCCGGAAGAGAAAACGAAAATGCTAAACCGGTTTCACGTATGGTTCCCAGGTGGAAATGTGATCGGTGGGGTGATTGCCTATTTGATGATCGAAAGACTTCATTTAAGCTGGCCCTGGCTAATGGCTATTCTGATCCTTCCGACCCTTGTGTATGGATATATGTTTTATACCCTTAAATTTCCCCAAACAGAACGGGTAACCTCAGGTGTTTCATATAAAAGCATGCTTAAAGCGTGCATAAGTCCGTTGTTTATCTTTATGGTTCTCTGCATGTTACTCACAGCTGCTACCGAGCTTGGTTCGGAACAGTGGATTAACCTGTTATTAGGGAATATGGGCGTATCTGCAATCCTATTATTGGCATTTATTAACGGTATTATGGCTATAGGCCGTTTCTTCGCGGGACCGATTGTCCGAAGGCTTAGCAATCCCGGAGTCCTTTTACTTTCGGCAATTCTGGCTTTTAGCGGATTGGAATGGCTTAGTGTTTCAGAGGGATATATGGCGTTTGCAGCGGCTTTCGTATTTGCGGCGGGTGTCTGTTACTTTTGGCCGACTATGCTGGGATTCGTTGCCGAATATGTTCCTGAAAGTGGAGCTTTAGGACTCAATATTATGGGTGGAGCCGGAATGTTGTCGGTCGCTTTCATCCTTCCGATTATGGGACACTGGTACGATGTAAATCATGCCAACGCGTTGCATCAGGGAATGAGTAATGTTACTTCCAAATTAATGGCCGGACGTCTTACATTGCATACAGTCGCCTTTATTCCATTGATTCTTATCGTCGCATTTACTTTTCTTTATATACGATACCGAAAAGGTCCTGATAAAAAATTAGAAGTAGAATTGGAAAAAGCCTAAAAACGTATACAGATTATGCATAGAAAATTACGAATGGGGATGATCGGTGGTGGAGAAGGTGCTTTCATTGGCGCGGTTCATCGGATGGTCGCTCAAATGGACGGGCAAGTGGAACTGGTTTGTGGCGCATTCAGCAGCGATCCTGAAAATTCGAAGCGAACCGGAGAAGCTCTTTATTTGCCATCAGATCGGGTGTACCGAACTTATAAAGAGATGATAGAGTCTGAACGGAAATTGCCCGAAAATAAACGGATGGATTTTGTATCGATTGTTACTCCGAATCATTTGCATTTTGAACCGGCGAAAAGAGCTTTAGAAAACGGTTTTCATGTCGTTTTAGATAAACCCATGACGCTCACCCTCGATGAGGCAATAGCACTGAAAAAGATCGTAGATGACACCGGACTCGTTTTCTGTCTGACGCACACCTACACCGGTTATCCTATGATACGGGAAGCACGACAGTTAGTAAAAGGTGGTCAGTTAGGTACGATCAGAAAAGTCTATGTTGAGTATCCTCAAGGTTGGCTGAGCACGCGTGTGGAAGCAACTGGAAATAAACAGGCCGAATGGCGGGCGGATCCGAAAAAGAGCGGAGTCGCCGGCAGCATGGCCGATATCGGAACACATGCCGCCAATATGGTGGAATATGTCACCGGACTCGAAATCGCAAAAGTGTGTGCCGATATCAATACGGTCGTTGAGGGACGTGCTTTGGATGATGACGGGGCTGTTTTATTGAAATTCAATAATGGATCGAGCGGTGTGTTGATGGCTTCGCAAATTGCTTCCGGAGAAGAGAATAATATTAAAATTCGTGTTTATGGTGAAAAAGGCGGTATCGAATGGGAACAGGAAAATGCTAATACGTTACTTGTAAAGTGGCTCGATAGACCTGCTGAAATTCGACGAACCGGAAATAATGTCGAATACCTATCTGAAGCTGCCATTCGGAATACAAGAGTACCGGCCGGACATCCGGAAGGCTATTTGGAAGCATTTGCAAATTTGTATCATAATTTTGTTCTGGAGATTCGTAATCGGGAACAGGGCAAAACGAAAACCAAAGATTGGATGGATTTTCCAGGAGTTGATGACGGAGTTCGAGGAATGTTGTTCATAGAAAAAGTGATTGAATCCGGCAACAGCGACAAAAAATGGATCGAAATGTAAATATTGGCAATCAACGGCTATTCATTGGTTATCAGCTTGTTATTTAAATTTGTTAATAGTTGGTTGTTGGTAGTGTGTAGCACTGATCATATTACAACAAACGACCAACTACCAACAACAAGCACTCATACTTTAACACTAAAAATCTCATGAAAACAATAAAAGGACCGGCACTTTTTCTGGCACAATTTTTAGGAGATGAAGCGCCATTCAATAATCTGAAAAACATATGCAAATGGGCGGCTGATCTGGGTTATAAAGGGGTCCAGTTACCCACCTGGGATAAACGATGTATCGATATTCAAAAAGCGGCCGAAAGTCAGACCTACGCTGATGAAATAAAAGGTACGATAAAAGAAGCCGGATTAACGCTTACCGAACTGAGCTCTCATCTTCACGGACAGTTAGTTGCAGTACATCCTGCTTATGATGATTTATTTGATGCTTTTGCTCCTGAAGCATTACACAGAAAGCCGGAAGAACGAACTAAATGGGCCGTCGATCAATTAAAATATGCCGCACGAGCAAGTCGAAATCTCGGATTGAATGCACATGGAACATTCAGCGGAGCCTTACTGTGGCATACGATGTATCCCTGGCCTCAGCGCCCTAATGGCTTAGTAGAAGATGGATTTCGTGAACTCGCAAATCGATGGAAACCTATACTCGATGTGTTCGATGAAAACGGTGTGGATTTATGTTATGAAATTCATCCTGGAGAAGATCTGCACGATGGTGTTACCTACGAACGGTTTCTGGAAGCTACCGGCAATCATCCGAGAGCCAATCTACTTTACGACCCG
>DATFMK010000962.1:0-2466 GCA_035267005.1 Balneolales bacterium | reverse complement strand
GAATTGCCAATTATAACCTCATCAATTTACATATTTTGCAACATTCGCTATTTTCTTGTTAATGCTCGCCGCTTTATTAATCTGGTCACGAATTTGCTTTATATCTTGCTGGATCGAATTGTTTCCCATAAGGTCTAATTTAATGAGATCTGAATATCCTGATATAGCCTGTAAAGGTTGATTCATCTCATGACACAACACTCTAAGCAAATCACTAATTGTTTGCATTTTTTCCTTTTGGATAACATATTTACAATTGTTCTCAATTTGCGTAAAAGTTTTATCTTTATTACAATGTTTATTAATATTTTGTTCTAACTTCTCGATTTTTTTTTCGAGCTTTTCTATATTCAATTTATCGTTCAAAAAAGCCTCCAATTGCAGTTCAAAAAAGCAAATCATTAATTAAGTGTATACCGAAAAATTAAAACAATAGAAGTGGACATTCGCCCTTTTCGTTTTTAATTTATCGGCATTTTTTCAAAAAATCTTTAGAATAGACACAATACAACCTAATAATCTGAAATATTGCATATAGAAAGGGCAAATCCAGGCGATAAGATTCATCCTCTTGAGTTTGGAAAGCATTCAAATATACAAAATTTATTCAGGGTTGATATTGGCCGAATCCTGTGGCGGTTCTAAGCTGTGTCTTTCTATTGAAAAAATGGATATCACGCCTTTTTAGGGGGGTCAAAAGTATCGATTTGCTGAGGTATTCAAAACTCTTTGAACATTACTTGATAGATGGATGGAATTTAATAGGGAAACGCGGAAAGATTATGATCGTATTTACAACTCGAAAGACCTATCTTTTTCTAACTCGGCCATAGTTTTTAAATGGCCAGTTTTTGATGATTCACCAATTTTTGACAATAACCCGATTAGCAGATAGATTATAAAAAGATTAGCAGCTACGCAAGCTAATATAATGATTTGTATTTTTGACATTATCTGACCGTAAACGGAAGTCCCCAAATTAGAGATGAGGTCTGATGCTAAGCTCATCGATTTTGTTATACAGCAACTTATAGCTGATGTTTAACATCGTAGCTGCCTTTATCCGGTTCCAGTGTGTCTTTTTAAGAGCATATGAAATCAGTTCCTTATCGATTCGATTCCGTGTCTCCTTTTTTATTTTTTTAAGGGACACAGAGACATGATCAAGTGATTTTTCATCATCAATGTCTAACAAGTGAGTTGGAATTGATATTCTATTCACAAGCGTTTCGATTGGAATAGTGGGTGTTTCATCCTCTCTGTGTTTTAGCATTTCATCGATACTATCTTTGCTGTCACCTAATACGCTGATACGCTGAAGCACGTTTTGAAGCTCTCTGACATTGCCAGGCCAGGGATAGTTTATTAACTTTTCGACGATACTCTTGCTTAATACCCCTTTGGGCTTTTTCTTTAACTGTGAATGATATTTTTTAGTGAAGTAATCAATCAGAGGAGGAATGTCTTCGGGTCTATTGCGCAGCGGTTCGATATATATCTTTATTTCATTTAAGCGGTGGTATAGATCAGCTCTAAATTTACCGTTTTCGATATCGTCTTTCAGATTGTGATTGGTGGCTGCAATTACCCAGACATCGGTACTTATCAATTTTTCAGATCCCAACGGTGTAAAGTCACCATCCTGAAGCGCATGCAACAATTTGGATTGAAGTGCCAGGGGCATATCTCCGATTTCATCTAAAAATAAAACTCCGCCATCAGCTTGTTCAAATTTACCGCGCATTTTTTTCTGAGCCCCGGTAAATGCCCCTCTCTCATAGCCAAACATCTCACTTTCAAGCAACGTATCGGGCAAAGCAGCACAGTTGACCTTTACAAAGGGTTTTCCGCAGCGTTTTGACTTTTCATAAAGGCTTCTGACAACAACTTCCTTGCCGACACCGGTTTCACCACACACCACGATATTTAAATCCGTATCGGCTACTTGATCAGTCAGCTTTCTTATCTTGGAAATATTTTCGCTTATCCCAATCAGCTCGATTTCCATTTTTGTTCCCATTTATAAAAAGGTTAAAAAATTACAGATTCTAAAATGTAAAATGCTCACATAATTTATCGGCAATTTTTGAAAAATCTTAAGTCTGAATATATAAGGGCTTCTCAGAATAGGGTGGTGCGAGAAGGGGGTCGAAGGCATGATTAATACAAATAAAATAACATTTTAGCTGATGTATTGAACAAAGTTTAATTTGGTGTAACAAACTTTTATATTTACAGCTTGCAGGTAATTTGCACGAAACATAACATAATCATGATATCGATAGGCAGTATAAGCGCATCTAAAAAATGCGATATTTGTGCTATCCCCAATTGCACAATGCATACGCAAACCTTTATTATTTTGTAAACACCAGAATTGTAGACTACGTGCCTGTATCGAATTTTTAGAGGGGTACTAAATATTTGGGATTAGCGGAACGAATATATATATTTACAGAAGATTTG
>DATFMK010000961.1:0-10400 GCA_035267005.1 Balneolales bacterium | reverse complement strand
ATTAAAAAAAGCCGGGTCAAAGACTTTGTGTTGATCGTATTGGCTTTTCTGCTGTGCAAGCACATTTCCAAACAAAAAAAACGTTGTGCAGAGACCAATGATCAATAAACGGACATGTTTCATTTGTTTTTTATTCGACAGTTAGTTTTATCCCTCGGGATTTAGCAATTCTGAATCTATGAAACCAGAGGACTTATATTACACGAAATTGTTCACCTTTTTTCAGTGACAAGACCGTTTGCGTCATAAGATTGATCAATTGATCCACATCTTTCATCGATACCATTTCTACCGGTGAATGCATATAGCGTAATGGCATAGAAATCAATGCACTGGAAATCCCTGTTTGCTGGTAGAAAATACTATCGGTATCCGTACCGGTTCGATTACTTGTAGCTTCGTGCTGAATGGTTATATTCTTTTCCTTTGCTACTGCTTCGATTTTTTTAACTATAAGCGGATGATTTGCAGAACCGTGCGTAATCGTTGGTCCGCCGCCGAGTGTCACCAATCCATGTTCTTTTAAATTGATACCCGGCGAATCTGTGGCATGTGTAACATCGGTAACCAACGCGATATCCGGCATTAAGCGATAACTCATCATTCGCGCACCAAATCCACCAATTTCTTCCTGAACCGAGTTCAATGCCAAAACATTGACCTTCAGATCAGCTTTTTGATTGGATAATTCTTCCAAAGTACGTGCAATGATATAACCGCCAATTCGATTATCAAGCGCACGACCTGCAATGATCTCATCATTCAAATACTCAAAGTCTTCCGCATACGTGATGGGATCACCCACTTGTACGAGTTTTAAAGCTTCTTCTTTATTCGAAACGCCAATATCAATAAAAATATCGCTCCAGGAAGGAGTTTTACTTTTCTGTTCTTTGTCTTGCAAATGGATGGCCGTATTGCCGATGACGCCCGTTACAATGCCCTCTTTTGTGTGGATATTAATTTTCTTCGCCCGGGTAATTGATGGATCGCTGCCACCTAACCGGGTAACATAGATAAATCCATTATCATCGATGTAATTAATCATCATTCCGATCTCATCGCAATGTGCTTCTAACATTACGGTTATGGCATCGGTGTCAACATTTACTCTGCCATATGCAGAACCGTAGGAATCAGCTTCGATTTCATCAGCAAATTGGCCGACATAATCCATCCATATTTGCTGTCCTTTTGCCTCAAATCCGGTTGGGCTTGGGGTAATTAATAAATTTTTTAAAAATTCCGATTTATTATTGTCTCTCATAAATAATAATGTTGAACTTAAACGTTAGTTATAAGAAAATTATGACCATTATTTACACCACTTCCAGCATAACTTAGCGTAGTATAGTAAAGTAAATACGGCAGTTTATCAATATTTTAAATTGTATTTTATTCACATTAACGGCTTTATAACTATTTACATGACGAGAAATTATTCATTTGATAAAATTTTACGATAAAAACTATGTCACTTAATGATCTGAAAAAGGAAAATGATTTTACACATTGGAAAGAAGTCGATATTCGCTATCGCGACCTTGATCCATTAAATCATGTCAATAATGCCATTTTTAATACCTATTTTGAAGAATCACGCATCCATTTTCTGCATAGCTTTCCGGAATTAGGGGAAAATTTGGGCACAGATTATTCATTTGTGCTGGTTAAAATAACGATCGAATATAAAGCTCAAGTCATGTATCCATCTACGTTAATGATCGGCTCCAAAATCCTGAAATTGGGAAATACGAGTATCCAGACCTTTCAATCATGTTTTGATGCAGAGTCGAAGGAATTAAAAGCAACGGCTAACTCCATTTTGGTGTGGTATGATATCCATAAGCAGCGACCGGCGAAACTGCCAGAACTGAAATCATAATCCAATCGATAAATTGAAATTTTAAAATTAAGAGCGTAAGGATTCCGGCAATGGACAAAAGCATCATGTACAAAATATTTACGGATCCCATTCACGGGTTTATAAATGTTCCTAAGGGGACTACATTAAGACTCGTGGACCATCCGTATCTTCAGCGGTTACGTAGAATTCGTCAACTTGGTCTGGGATATCTTGTGTTTCCTGGCGCTGAACATTCGCGCTTTTCTCATGCATTAGGTGCGATGGGTTTGATGCAGCGGGTTCTGAACAATTTGCGAGAAAAGGATACCACGATTACTTATACTGAATATGAAGGGACTTTAATCGCTATTTTGCTACATGATATAGGTCACGGACCTTTCTCCCACGCTCTCGAGCATAGTTTTATTAGCGATTTTAATCATGAAATGATGACGTTATCATTGATGAACGAATTGAACCGGGAGTTTGAAGGGGCATTGGATACGGCAATTGCCATTTTTACTAATCAATATCCCAAAAAATTTCTGCATCAGTTGATATCATCTCAGCTGGATATCGATCGTATGGATTATTTGAAGAGGGACAGTACCTATACCGGGGTTTATGAAGGAGCCATTGGTATCGACCGGATTATCAAAACCATTCGCATACATAACGGGAATGTAGTTATAGAAAGAAAAGGTATTTACGCCATAGAAAATTACATCATTGCAAGGCGATTGATGTATATGCAGGTTTATCTTCATAAAACCGTTTTGAGTGCCGATAAATTATTATTATCTATCTTCAACAGGGTTCGATTTTTAACGGATAAAGGTGAAACGCTTTTTCATCCCTCTCCTTCATTACAATATTTATTAGAGGAATTCCCTTCAACAAAAAATGGGATCAATAAACAAATCATCTATCATTACACGATGATTGATGATAGTGATGTTACGCTTAGTATTAAATACTGGCGACACGAGAAAGACCCAATTCTTGCTGATTTATGCCGGATGTTTCTAAATCGTAAATTATTCCGAACTCGTTTTCTTGACAAAAAACCCAGTGAAGAATTACAGGAAAAGGCTCGAATAAAAACGGCTAATTACTTGAAAAAACGAGGTCTCCCCTATGATGAGAATTCCGTATCATACTATTTATTTTTTGATTATAGTCAGAGTGAAGCCTATAAGTATCAAAATGACAGTATATGGATTCTGGATCATAATGATCAGGCTGTAGAATTTTCAAAAGCTGCTGATACGAAAAATATCATCGCCCTTACACAACCGGTAGTAAAACACTACATGTCGTACCTGAAAGGAATCGACTCGAATTAATCACTTTAGTTCAAAAAATCCACATCTCCAATTTAATAAATAGATTATGGCTAATTAAACAATTTCTGTTTAATACCATATTCCGAATTGAGATTTATGGTACCTATGAAATATGGAATCCCAAGTCCGTTTAGTCTCTTTTCGACTTCTTGCTGCAAAGTTTTGTTATCGGCGTAATCTACAATGTAAAATGGCTTTTGCATGATCTTCTGATATTTTCGAATCAAATTCACCCTATCATTAAAATACTTTTGTGTGGCCAATCGATAGGTATGACTATTGAAATTATAGTTTGTAGCGACATCTTCAATTAGGATTGCATTTATCTCATTCTTTGTCTTATCAAGCAGAAAGAACCCTGAATTTTGAATGATATACTTATTGCGGTATTTATCGCGAATTGCCTTTATCAATTCTACCATATAGGGTTGTAAATTAGATCTTTTGGTGTTGGGGGCCACATCATCAACCGTATCTAAAAATAAACCGTCAAATCCTTTTTGCATGATTTTAGGTATCACCTCATTCAAGAGTATAGACCTCGATACAGAATCCTGAAGATTGATATAGTAACTATTCCAATTCCCGTTAACTCCAAGAAATCCACGTTTCTTCAATTCGGAATAGTACCAACGGGATGGATTGACTTCCCCTAAACTCACATATGCAATAACTTTTACACCTTTTCTTCTAAGATTGGAAACTTGAGCCCGATTATAATTATCCGGTTCAACAATCCCTAAATTATAGCCAATTAAACCATTAGAATTTAAATCGCCATAATCGACGAAGAAAGAAGTAAGATTGTTGCTGTAATTACAGCTTACTAAGCCGGAAAATAAAATGACCATCAGCGCCGGGATAAAAATAATTCGCGTTTTAAAGGTTTGGGAGGTAAACATTCAGATACTTGGAGAATCGTTATTTACAATTGGCAGTCAAACGACAGCATTAGTAAATATAAAGTAAATTTGGGATAAGATAATCAATTATGATTTTAGACGGTAGAAAGTTGATTCTCGACCGTTGACGGTAGCCGTTTGTAAACAATTAACAGGTTTGAAATCTAATTTACTGTTTCCATGTATCTTTCGATTAACTTTTAACTGCAGATAAAAGAATCCTGAAAGCTATTGACGGCAGTCTATCGGCCATCTTCATCAGTTATTTAAAGAGTACAGATCCGTAATTCCTTATGTCGAAGTCGCGAAAATAAAGTATTGGTCAAATGTCTGAGTTTGCAAAGCCTTCCGGTTAACCCGGATTATTCACCAAGAAATTTAGTCGTGATCAGGGCGCTCCGAAAGCTTTTTTGGAGTAAAGCAGCGCACTGCCAAATTTCGCTGCTTTTTTTCCATCCTCAAAATCGAGGATCGGTTCATCTTTTATAAGTTACTTTATTTACAATATGATATGTATTACTTCTTATGGGTTAAGTGAATAATTCGGGTTAATGAGTACTCCATTCTGAAATATTAGTTTTTATAGTCAAAAGACTCAGCGCAGGTTATCCAGCATCAGTAACTTTTTTACTGATGGCACGGTAATGAGATGTTCTCTGGAGTCACGATGTTTTTTTAGAATTTGATTGAGAATACTTGAGTATTGATTTACAAAATGTTCTTTAGAGTAATTTTCAAGCACAATTTTCCGGGAATTTTGCGCCATTTCTCGTCTCAATCCTTTGTACTTAAACAATGCCATAACAGCTTCTCCTAATTCGACCGGATCTTCCTTTTTGCATATAATACCGTTCTCATTCAATAATTCCTTCATATTTCCGACATTAGTCGAAATAACGGGTTTCCCACAACTCATAGCTTCCAGCATTGTATGAGATATCCCTTCATATTTAGAAGAGACCAGATAAATATCTCCCTCATTATAGCACGCAGAAACACTCGAAGGTAAACCTGCTAATTTAAAATTATGTTCAAGATGCAATTTGTGAATCAATCGACGGCATCTGTACACATATTCAGGTTCCATATCTAAATCTCCATAAACGAGATATAGAATTTCAGGTATTTTCTCACTGATAACCTTGCAGGATTTAATCATTGTTTCGATATCCTTGATCGGTACTATAGGATTTACGGAAACGACTGTAGGACGGTGCTTCAGCCTGTCTGGTTTGGATTGAGGTTTAAAAATTCTGGTATCTATTCCATTCGGAACAATCTGTATTTTTTCTGTTTCTGCCCCCAATTGTAATTCCCAGGTTTTGTTGGAACCGCAAACCGGTAGAATTTGATCAGCGTAATAATAAGCAATACTGGTTAAAAGGATAGTAAAATCGGAAAGTATTTTTCTAATTGAATACGGAAAATCAGACTGTGATATTTTATGTAACTGGACACTTATGTTGTTTTCCTGTTCTGTAATAATGAAGGGTACTCCATATTCAAACTTAGAGACAATAGATGGAATAACGGAAAAACCCGATAAAGCACTCATTGAAACATTCGTTCTTGGGATAGACATAACAATAGGTTTTAAAACCTGATAGATTACATGCATTTCTGAAGTTACATCAAACAGACAGGAAAGATCCTGATACTCCGAGGCTTGCTGTTGATCTATATAATCTTTTAAAAATTGTTTGAAATAAGTCCAAGTCGATTGATTACTGAGTGTCTTTTTATAATCATAGTATTGAAAATATTTCCATAGGCCATAAATAGCCTGCCCTCCTATTTGCTGACTACGAGCAGGATTTTTCAAACATTCCATAAAATCTCTGAATACCGGTATAAAAAACAGATCAATTTCTTTTTGGGTCGTCCTCGCTTTCTTTTTCAGATATTCTGCATACGATCTGCCTTCAGCGAAAGTAGTTTGTGTATTGGTATCATATTTATCCCATTCCGGGACAATATAATCCATAAAGATATTCTGGTGATGCTTATATATTTTTCCTGCATCTCTTTCCTTCGAAAATGCTACATTAATGAACTTAAATTCATCTCTTAAACCCTCTTTCAACATAGTTGCCCATGAAACCGTCTGTTTATCTCGATCGGTATCTAAGTCTTCTGTAGCAAGCAAAATGATCGGTCTGTCTGTGCTCTCCATCTTAACTATCCTCTTGATCTTTACATATCATACATCTGCAGAATAGTATAGAGCTACCTTATGTTAAATTCTTGTTTTATTATATTTTATAATGTTTGTCACTATGTTATTAATATAATATGATTTAAATAATGTATACTATATTACTGTATGTCAATTACTTATAATTGCATAAGCACTCTGATTAACAGTTTCTAATATTACAAATAGAAGGACACAGAGCTTTATATAAACCTGGTAATTTTAGAATACGAGAAAAAATTATTTCAAAGACGTAGTTTGTAGTTTTACATATATCAAGTAAATGTCCAAGACTATTTAATTGGCCGGCAATGTGATTTTAAACTCTGTACCTTCTCCTTTACTGGAATGAACTTCAATATTTCCGTCATGCATTTCGACAAAACGTTTTACAATATTCAGTCCTAAACCCGTTCCCTTTTCACCATGTATTCCGGGTCTTCGATTTTTATTATAACGCTCAAACAGAATTGGGATATCATTTTCACTAATCCCTATTCCATTATCTGTTACAGAAATAGTTAGATCCCCTTGCCCATTTTGATTTTTTGAACAATAACCAACCCCTACTTCAATTTGTCCGCCTAAAGGAGTATACTTCAATGCGTTCGAAATGAGATTCCCTAAAATCTGATTCATTTTTTGAACATCGATCTGCACAGGCGGAATTTCATTTTGTATGTTTACGAATAAATCAATTGATTTTGAATATGCTGATGGTCTGTGTAACTCGACAGTTTTGCTTACAATATGAGTGATATCAACTTTTTCCAGATTAAGATTGAATCCACCCGATTCCACAAAATCAGCTTCTAAGACATCATTTACCAGCTTAAGCAATTCCTGACTACTTTGTTCGATCATCTCCATCATGCCTCGCAATTCACCTTTTGATAAATCATCCTGATTTTGAATCATATTTGCCACCCCAATAATACCTGTAAGCGGATTTCTGATATCATGACTCACGATACGCATGACTTCATCTTTTGCCCTGTTCAGAGATTTCAGATTTTTTTCACGGTTTTCAAGCTCCTTAATATTTTTCTTCCGTTCCTCCTCGAGTTTTTGCAAAGTGAGATGAAGATCAATACGGGCTAAAACCTCTTCCCGGTGAAATGGCTTGGTAATATAATCGATCCCCCCAACTTTAAACCCTTTTATCTTTGACTCCGCATCCGAAAGGGCACTAAGAAAAATGATTGGTATATTTTTTAAATCATTATTCTTTTTGAAAAGCTCACAAACTTGAAAACCATCCATTTCCGGCATCAAAATATCCAGCAACACCAAATCCGGTTTTCTCTTAGAAGCAAGATCAAGAGCATCTTTTCCATTGAATGCTGCTATAACACGATACCCTGCTACACGGATTAACTGTGATAAAACCTGTACATTATGCTGGGTATCATCGACTATTAAAATAGTTGTGGATTGTTTTTCGATCTTCATAACTAAAGGTAAATTTAAAATCGTATCATATAATTATATACCACTTATTCCAATTGTTGGTTCATGCTTTTGTAAAGCATAGTAATGAAATAATAATCGGAGCGGTTAATGGCATTTTTTATCTGATTGGCTGCTACATTATCTTTACTGGTAAAATTTTCTATCCCATTAATCAACCAATTCAACTCCTCCATATCCTGCCATTCCAGAGCGTTCCGGATGCGTTGTCTTAAATCCTCCGGCAGTTTACTCAACTCAGACACCGTATCTTGAATGACCTCATTCAGTGTTTTCTTATCATGCGAGGTCTCTCTGTTCTCGTACTCATATTCAATTTCTGTATGTTGTTGAATAATTTCAAAAATTTCTTCCTCCGTGAACGGCTTCCTTAGAAAATCATCAAATCCCTGTTCGATATAAGACGTACGGGAGTCACCAATACCGCTTGCTGTTAAAGCAAAAATCACAGCATTTGAAGAATCATCTATCGATCGAATTTTATGCATCACTTCCGATCCGCTCATATCTGGTAAATGCTTATCTATGAAGACAATATCCGGTTTTATTTCTTTATAACGACTTATTGCCGTAGCACCATCGCCGACTTCATAACAATCGAATCCAACCTGTTGTAACATAACCCGTAAAACTGTTCGGTTATAATCGACGTCATCTACGATCAAGACTTTAATAACATTCGGATTTTTAACCGACTTTACATGGCTGAATATATTTTTGACACTTTGTTTCTTATTCGAGACAATTTTAACAGGAACGCGTAGAATAAATTCGGATCCTACCTTCCATTCACTTTTTACTTCAATCTCACCACCCAATAATTGAGCTAATCTCTTTGAAATAGTCAGACCTAGTCCGGTACCTTTATTATGCTCACCTTTTACCTGAGAAAAAGGTTCAAAAATATCCTGTAATTGATATTGAGGAATACCACGTCCGGTATCTGTTATACTGATATTGAGTAATGTATTTTCTCCATTTTGTTTTTCCTTATCAATACAAGCTTTAATAGTAATATGTCCCTTTTCAGTGTATTTCATGGAATTACCCACAATATTTATCAGAATTTGACGAATTTTACTGATATCCATTTTGACATATTGAGGTAACTCTTCACTTTTATGAAGCAGAAATTCGATTCCTTTTTCCCTGCTTTTCAATTCAAATAAACTGTATATCTCATCTAATAAATCATTCAAATCAATATCTTCTATATTGATCTCTGCTTTTCCCGCTTCAATCTTAGAAAGATCCAGAATATCATTGATCATACTTAACAAATGCATGCCACTACGATACATATTAGTAATGTATTCATTTTGATATTCCGTAATCGATCGATCTTTTGCTAATATTTGTGCATATCCTAAAATGGCATTCAACGGTGTGCGTAATTCATGAGTAACATTTGCAAGAAATGTTGATTTCGCTTTATTCGCCATTTCCGCAGCATCACGGGCTTTCACTAAGTCATCAATACGTTCCGCGACAATAATGAGTCCATTAACTGTTCCGTTTTCATCCTTCCATGGATGCATAGCCCAGCTGAAATATATTTTCTTGCCATTCACCAACTCAAAAACATCTTCCGACTTAGATAAGACTTTACCATCTAAAACCTTACGGGAATATTGAACCCACTTATTATCGATCCACGGGTATAGATCGAAATAGGTTCTGCCAACTACTGTCTTGACATTTGCCGGCTTATATTCCTGCAGCCATTTTCTGCTACAGGTTATAAAACGTAAATCCCGATCCAATAAAGCCATAGGTACCGGGGCATTCTCAATTGTATCTCGTAACTGCTGACGTTCCCGCATAAGTGCTTCCTCAGCCCTGACACGGTCAGTGATATCCTGAGCATTACCAATTATGTATTCTTTTTTATCCTGGGGCTTATGTTTAAAATTCTGATAGGTTAAGGTGATAAGCTGACCATCACGGTTTTTTACATCGATAGTTCCGTGAACAACCGATTTTCTGCGTACACTGGTCAGATATCTTTTCAATTTGCGTTTATCCTCCGGGAAAAAGAATTTTTCCATATTTTGACCAACAATCTCATCCCTGGGATATCCTAATGTTTTCGCAACGGCGTTATTAGCCGATAAAATCAGGCCATCCAGATCATGTGTGAATATCAGTCCGCGATTATATTCAATTAGATCCCGGTATCTCTTCTCACTATCCTGCAATTCTATCTGGGATTGTTTAATGTCTGTGATATCGCGTGCAATTACGTAAATACGCTTTTCTTTAGGTTCCAATGCAATACTCAGCGAAAACCACTTATAATAATCACCCTGACTTTTAAACCGTATTTCTTTAGGCTGAGCTGGTATCCCTTTTTTTAAACTCCTTATCTTTTTTCGAAGTAATGGCAAATCATCCGGATGAATGAGTTTGACCATATCCATAAACTTGAACTTCTCGATATTATAGCCCAAAACCCGCGACCATGATGGATTCAGATCCAGAAAACGAACATCATAATCCAATACGGCAATTAAATCCCGGGATAATTCAAATATTCTATCACGTTCCCGTTCTGCTTTTTTTCGTGCACTGACATTTCTGAATATGGCACGTAATGATATAATTCGATCGTTATTATCTAATTTACAGTTTAAATTTCCCTG
>DATFMK010000960.1:0-3513 GCA_035267005.1 Balneolales bacterium | reverse complement strand
AGAAAGAGAAATCTCCTGTTTGGAATTCATGCTCCTATAGCTTGTTTGACATTTTCTTTGAGCTCTTCAATTACATAATCGGTCAGTTTTTCAGGATTCTGAACGGCATTGACCGCTTTTATACCAAGTGTGTTTTGTATATAATTGATCCCAACAATATTATCGGTTACGGGTCCGGTGATTAAATCGACCGATCTGTTGTATCGCGATTTAAAAAGATGATCAAGTGCCCAACAGCCGGTTAAATCTTGTGTCGCCGAAATGTGCATGGCGATATATTGCTGTATCTCTTTGTCTATAAGCAAGTTATCTACGCCATACGGGCCAATGACACCATCTCCGAATTCAACAACGATAACATCCGGGTTACTTTTATTTAGTTGTTTGAGTAATCCTTTAGCCATTGGCAGAACATTTTGATGTGTGGTTGAAACCAGTCCTGCTTGCGTAAAATTAATGCAGTCGATCGCGCCGTTATTTTTCATGGCCCGCGTATCTCGCATCAATGAAGCTCCGGTCAGTTTACCGGCGGCGACCCGATAGCCTCGTTGCGTCAATTCTTTAACCAGGAGAGAGGCTGCTAATGTCTTACCAACATTCATACAGGTACCAGTCACGGCAATTATTGGGGCACTCTGTTCGAGACTATCTTCCCATTCGATGGCATGATCACTGATAGAAGCGTGTTTCCATTTTTCATCATCCTGAATCATAACCGCGCCTAACACCTCAGCCTGCATAGCCGGACCGTAAGACGGATAAGCTGACTGACAGAGTCCAATGATTCCACCCATATTGAGTATGTGAAGAATATCACCTTTATTGATTTTTCTTGGGACAATACCGCTGTAACCTCTTAAAGCTTGTCTTTCGCCAAGTGTCCCAATTAGAATTTGTCCTTTGTCAATAGTAGCAAAAGATCCATCTCTTAATTCCACCTGATTATAAGTGGTCTTATGATCAAGCAGCTGGACGGCAATTAAATAACCATCCCGGGCAACGATATTATCAGAAAGTGTAATTTCGTCTGATAAGGGTACATTACCTGTGCCCGATGCAATGATGTCGGCATTGACTGATTTAAGAGTTTCCATATTCTTGTTTATTTGCGAGTTGATTACTTAAGACTGATGATAGACCATAAATTTTACTGAATGCTTTGGCTTCTTCACCTGACCAAAGTTGAGATTGTTCTCCATAAAGAGCTTTTTTCGATTTCATTAATGAGAATGGAGATGACGCTCCCTGTGGAAAAATTGATCCGTGATAAAGATGAAGGTCGATCGTTCCGGTAACATGTTTTTGTGATTGATCGAAGAAGGCTTCAATATCGCGCATTACCGGATCGAAGTATTGAGCTTCGTGTAACATCATTCCATAATGATCGGATAGCATATTTTTCAGGTGTCGTTGCCATTTCGTTAATACGATTTTTTCCAATTCGCTGTGAGCCGTATATAATAAGGTAGCTACAGGAGCTTCGAAACCAATTCGACCTTTAATACCAATAATCGTGTCGCCGGTATGCATACCCCGTCCAATTCCATGAGCAATGCCAAGATTTTCCAAATGTTTTAAAAGTGTTAAAGGTGTCATTGAAATTCCATTTACAGCTGTTGGCAAACCCTCTTCAAATGAAAAGGAAACGACTTCCGGGGTATCATTTAGATTTTCCGGTTCTGGCAAATGTGGAAATGCTTCAAAAGGAAGTGGTTTTTCCGATGTCAGTGTTTCGTGACCACCGACTGTTGTTCCCCACAAACCACTATTTATTGAATAAGGTGATTTTTTTGATGAAAAATGTACATCGTATTTCTTAAGAAATTCGGTCTGATAAGCTCTCGTAAACTGTTCATCCCGGATGGGTGTGATAATTTCTAAATCAGGATTTAGTGTTTTTAAAGCGGTATCGAATCGGATTTGATCGTTACCAGCCGAAGTTGATCCGTGGGCAATAGCATCTGCACCGATAGCAGAAGCAAACTCGGCAGCCAGTTTTGCCTGAATGAAACGTTCAGATCCAACACTGAGAGGATAAGTTCTGTCGCGTAATACATTGCCTTTAATCAGATATGATAAGACCTGATCGTAAAGCAGCTGGGTACCATCGATTGTAGTATGAGATTTAGCCCCTAATTTTAAAGCCTGGCTCTCAAGATCGTTTTTGTCCTGTTCGCTGAGGCCTGCACAGTCGACAGTTACGGTATAAATTTCGGCATTGTATTTATCGGTAAGGTAAGGGATGCAAAAACTTGTATCCAAACCACCACTGTAAGCAAGAACTATTTTTTTCATTTAAATCACCATTAATTTTGAACAAAAAAAAGGCAGAGTCGGAAGACTCTGCCTTTAAATTTAAAAGTATGAAACTACTTAATTACGGCACAGCCTTCCTGTTCACTACCCTACGTGGGCGGCGGCGGACGTCTATGCGGTTATTATGTAGTTCGACTATTTTCATTGACCTAATATTAAGAATGAATTCGGTAATAATGCAAATTTAAATTGTAATTTTTTGGGAATCGAAATTAAAATTACTTTAGGAAGAAATGGTATCATGAATATAAATAAAGATATATACCATGGAAAAGTTCTCTAAAAAAAGAAGCAATCGGCTAACTTTGGGGAGGGCGTTTTGGGGTTGGTTAACCGATTGCGGGGTTATTTGTATTTTGGGGTTCCATAAAGGTAAAGTTTTATTATAAAAATTGCAATAATATAAGAATATATACTTAGAGATATTTACGTGTGGGCTAATTCTTTGTTAATATACATTAAAAGTATGGCATAAATTGTCAAGTGGACATGGAAATATATGGTTCTCATAAGATAGGAAAAAACACGAAAGACGGATACTATATTGTATTACCGTCTTTCGATGCCCCCAATTTACCCCGCAATAAAAAGAGCTGTAAATTTGGTTAATCATTAACCAACACAGTTCTTTGCGTAGCTTTTTAATCCATTGTATTTAATAAGACACATCAGAACTCAATTCCTTACAAAAAAATATTCTATAAATAAGGGTTAGTCGTTTATTCATCATCTCTTATCTCTATTTCTTTTAGTCACAATAGATTGGCAGTATACTTTTAAAGAAAAAAAGTTATGGGTTTTGTTAGGAAGAAAGGTTAACCCGGATTATTCATCAAGAAATTTAGTCGTGTCCCGAAAGGTACTGTTTTAAAAATCAAGTAAATCCATATTTTTGTTTAAAAGAACATCATTGTCAAAAGACCAATGATGTATCTACGATAGCCTTACCTTTGCGTGAGACTATTCTTTTTTTATGGATGGCTCGCTGGTGGTAGATCTTTCGGGACACGGCCAAATTTTGCAGCTTTTTTTAACGTCCACAAAATCGAGGATCGGTTTATTTTGGACAAATTTTTAAAAGTTGAACGATCTAATCCCCAATGGTATAAAATTCCTTGAATCGGTTGGAAATTATTTAGACGTGGCAGTTCAAAAGTCTTGCCCGGTACCAATAGCGTTCTCAGATGTGGTTTGACA
>DATFMK010000959.1:0-2168 GCA_035267005.1 Balneolales bacterium | reverse complement strand
CTAAACGCTCATAATAAAGAGTTGCGCCATTTTCAACAAGTGCTTTCTTTTTATTATTTTCTATGTCAATAATCTTATCATACTTTCTAAATCCCCATGATATTGCAACAGTTCTTTTATCATATTCGTCTGTTTCGCTTTTGGGAGAGATATTCAAACCATAAATTTCTTTAAAATCTTTGAGTCCAGTCTAAAAAGGTCACAGACAAAAATATGAATTTTAGGTCTGTCATCAACCAATTTTAAGCCATGCTTTAAGTATCATAAATTCAGGTGGTTGTATAAATATTTTAGCGATTTCGTAAAAACATGTATATCAGAGGCTTAACTGTTCCACGTGGAACTTAAATATTTGAATGTCAGTATAATAAATCGTATCTTTGTTTTGGAAAATAAAATCATAAACTACATGTTCAAAACAAATAACCAGCCGAAATTATTTAGTTTCGAAAACGAGCTAAGCCAAAAGGTTAGCAAAGTACTTGAAGGCTCTAAAGAGAAGTGGTTCTATAATCTGATACTACGGAATATTAACGAAATGGATTTCAGGGAGCTCTATTCAGGCAAGTCCAGCCGCCCAAACTCTCCGGTTAACATCTTGGTTTCTGCGTTGATTTTAAAAGAACTCAAGGGGATTAGTTATGACGAGCTTATGGAAAGTGTGATGTTTGATTTGCGATACAAAACAGCCTTGGGGCTTACAAGCATTGGTGAAGTCCCATTTTCAAGAGCCACGCTTTTCAATTTTCAGAACAGGGTGCTGGATTATCAGCTGCAAACAGGTATAAATCTGATAGAGCAGGTTTTTGACAAACTATCGGCCAGGCAAATTAAAGATTTAGCGCTAAAGGCCGATATTCAACGGAGCGATTCCACGTTGGTTGCTTCCAATATCCAAAAATATTCCCGGCTGCAATTATTGATTGAGGTACTTGTGCGGTTGGACAGAATCCTTTTGGAAAAGGACAAGCAGTTTATTCATAAACAGTTGGAGGCATACCTGAACAAAGGAGCCGACAAATACATTTATGCGCTAAAAGGCAATCAGTTACCCCACGAGCTGGAAAAACTGGGCAAGGTGTATTACCGGGTTTTTGAATGGATGAGAGAGAAAAAAGAGTATCAGGACAAAAAGGAATTTATCAATTTCCAGCGGGCATACAAGGAACATTTTGTGGTTGTTGACGGAGAAACCAACACAAGACCGACAGAAGAACTGCACAGCGGGATGCTGCAATCTCCCGATGACCCGGATGCTACTTATCGGCAAAAGCGAGGAGAACACAATAAAGGTTTTACAATAAACGGGACTGAAACAGCAAATCCTGAAAATCCACTGCAATTGATTACCGATATTTCAGTGAACCCCAATAACATTGACGATACTCACATTTTGAACGAGCGGGTTGACAATCTAAAAGAGAAAACTCCGGAATTAAACGAAATGCATACCGATGGTGGTTACGGAAGCCAGGATAATGACAAAAAGTTTGAAGAGCTGGGAATAAAACATATAACAACAGCCGTTAGAGGCCGGGAAAGTGAAATTGAGAAAAAAATTGAACAGACATCACAGTCCCCTGATATTTACTCTGTAGAATGCCCTTTTCAAAAAGTAGAATCCACCCCAACTAAAAAGCGCCATAAAGTACGTTTTGACATGGATACCTGCAGTCAGTGCCCGTTAAATAACAAGTGCCAGATATTTAAAAGCAAGGGACGCTATTATTTCACCCATGAAGATTACCTGCAAAACAAACGAAACAACAATATTGTAAACATCCCTGATGAACGTCGCAGGCTCAGGCCCAATGTTGAAGCATTGATGAACGAATTTAAAATAAGGACCTCGGGCGGAAAACTAAAAGTCAGAGGTTTATTTAAAGCAGCCCTATTTGCATTCAACACCGGAATTGCCATTAATTTTGGAAGGATATTCCGATATATTGCCCAAAATGGGTCTACAGGTGGGTCTGATTTGGGGAATTTGCTTGCTTTTAAAAATAATTTGTTAACTTCTGTGAAGTTACGGCAATTTTTGATGTTATTTATGGATGATTTTGCGTCACGCTTGTTCTGTCAGAAATGTTTTTCAGATCAGGGCTACTTTCGGCAAAACACGCCAGGAATATAAATTTTAAATCAAGGTGTTTTTATACCGGACTCAT
>DATFMK010000958.1:0-5586 GCA_035267005.1 Balneolales bacterium | reverse complement strand
GAGGAGTTAAAATGACGTTATCTAATGAGACCAAGAATGAAATGGCGGCATACCATTCGGGCCCGTTTGAAGATCTGACAATACAGGAGGCTTTGACAATCATCGCCGTCTACGCTGCTCAAATGGATCCTAAAAAATGCGAAGACGATGTTAAACGAATTGTAGCCACCGCCGAACGCTTTCCGGAGTTTGTCGCAAAAAAAGAAAGCATATTTTCCTTTGTAAATAAATTTATAAACTCGATGCAAGCGATCGACTCACAGAAAGCAGTGGAGATTGCAGCCAATGGATTAACTACGGAGCTGCGCAAAACAGCCTTTAAACTAGCAGCTGAGGTTGCATTGCCGGATAAGGTATTAACCGATAAAAAAAAGTCGGTTCTTGACAGCCTCGAATCCAAGCTGTCGATTAGCAGCGAATTTGCCCAAAAAACAATTGAAAAGTTTATCGCATGAAAGGGGTTGATAGAAATACAAAATTCCCTAACACAGGGGGTTATTTGATGGCGATATTTTCAAGATGACAAAATTGAGCTGCTGAAAATTACATATACTGTAAAACGTACCGTAAATGAGCCTCAATTTCATTTAGCTGCCATAAATCTTACCCTTTGACATCACCTAAATTTTTATGATATCCATTTTAAATCTTACATTTTCAGTAAGTTATGATAATGGCAAGAAATTAAAGGTTTTTTAATAGGAGCATTTATGATAGATAAAATTGACAATATGGTAAATTGGCTACAGAGATCTTTAATGTCAAAAGTTCTTTTCTCTGTAGGCGTGGCAATAATTATATTGCATCATCTTGGAGTATTTTATCTGCCGGTCTTGATATATCAAACAGTTTTTCTTCTGGTGATAATTCCACTGGTGCTATTCTTGATCGGAGTTACCATTTTAAAGATTAATGCATTTATTAAGGACGAATAAAAATCTTTGATTATTCTAACTCAGATTAGATAGAAAATGTATTGCAAATCAAATACATAGCATGATAATAGTTATTTTTTAGATACATCAAAAAACCCAATAGCGATTAATATTTTACATATAACTATCTATCTGCAATATTAACCAACTTAATTTATTGCATCTATTCATATCATATCCAATACGTTTCACAAACGTTGTTTTTGGGATCTCAAAACAGTCTCCAACTTACTATCCATCGCCATAGACATGACCCACAAGTTACTTGAGTGCTGCTATTCCACCTTGTACATTTTCCCTCTGCAAAATATAATCGGTTTTAGTCCTCGAGCTTTTTATTGTGTTTGAATAAAAAGAAAGTCCTACTATGATGATGATCCCGCAAACTCCGACTCCAATCCGAAAGCGCTGTAGCAGTGTTTTTTCTCGAAAATGAGAAAATGCGGTGATTGATTTGAACAAAGCATATAAGAATAGCGGTAACAGTGCAATTGGTCCGAGAAACGCTAAAAATATAAAGGATAGAACGATAACAAAAAGCAACGCCTTTATAATACTTTTAACGCCTTCAAGCGCAGATACAGCCAGGAACCAGACAATTATGAAGATACACCATACATTCACCGGTGGAAGAAATTGATCAAAATTCGAAATCATACAACTCCCACACCCCTCTGCAGGCGAGGGAAATGATGTGCAGGCAACCACAATAAAGCTAATTAAATATAGTATTCTCTTTTTCGCTGTCATTTTTTTCAGAACCAATATTTTTGTAATGTGAAACAGGTAATTTCTGGCGCCGCCGCGATCCGAACCCTTTATTTTTGATCAATTTATGAAAACTATTTCGAATATAGCTGTCCTTTCCATTTTCCTCATAATCCAATTGTCGGTCTAAAGAGCGATTTCTTAAGTTTTAATTACAATAACAGACACTGATAAAAGGGCATCCGGTGTTCATCGCACAGCATGCCACCGTCACCTGTTGCCGGGGGTGTATTTTAAAGTGGCATGGAATCGAGAAGGATAGAATGTGATGATGGGATAAGATTGATACAGGACCAGAAAGGTTTCCACCCGAAAACCATAGGGTGAATGGGAATCGGCAGAGGGCATTCTGAACATGTTGATGTAAATTTGCTTTAGTGCTATGAAATAATACGTATTTAAAGGGATTTAAAACAAACACTGAAAATATCAATCATGAGTTCAGATATCCTTTTAGTATCTGAAATTATTTCATATTGCTGATAGTGGCAAGATACATGAACCCAGGATTCTGTCAAATTTGCGGCAATTTAAGAGCATATCTTAAATTTGACCGAAGTTAAGATCATATACCTCAACTTTCGCTATATTCGGATTTTCAATAAATATGACGGCGTAAACAAGCCTTTCAATTGCTGGTTCTTGCTGGAAGAATATCCTTATTATATTTGCTCTTGACCGCCTAAACGTCTTTATATATTAAACAATTACCGCCAATTATTCTCACCACCTTTCGTATTAAAACCTTAAAAGGAAGGGACTTCCATGAATCAAGAAGGTTTTAAGCGCAAGCTAACCGCTGTTCTCAGCGCTGATGCAGTTGGATATAGTCGCCTCATGGCAGAAGATGAGGCCGCTACTGTAAAAACCATCGCTACCTATCGTGAAATCATGTCATCTCTAATTAAACAGCACAGGGGTCGAGTTGTTGACTCACCAGGGGATAATGTTCTGGCCGAGTTTTCCAGTGTGGTCGATGCAGTGCAGTGTGCGGTAGCTGTTCAGAATGAATTTCAGGCCCGCAACGCAGAGTTGGCTGAGAATCGTAGAATGAAGTTTCGTATCGGTATCAATCTCGGCGATGTCATTGATGAAGAAGACCGTATTTACGGTGATGGAGTCAACATTGCGGCCAGACTGGAAGCACTGGCAGACGCTGGGGGCATATGCGTTTCGAAGACGGCTTTTGATCAAATTGAGACTAAACTGCCTTTGGGGTATGAATACCTGGGAGAACAATCAGTTAAAAATATACCTAAGCCGGTTGGTGCTTATCGGGTCTTGATGAACCCTGATGCTGCTGGCAAAGTCATAGGTGAGAAAAGATTTTTAGGTCGGTATTCACGCAGGACAGCGATGGCCGCCATTACAATTCTGATCGCAGTAGCAGTAGGTCTAATTAGCTGGAATATTTATCTTCAGCAATCTAAACGAGTAGAGCCAGCATCTTTAGATAGAATGGCCTATCCATTACCAGAAAAGCCCTCAATCGCAGTGCTACCGTTCGAAAATTTAAGCGGTGATTCAAGTCATGAGTTTTTCAGCGATGGGTTGACCGAGGAAATTATAACGATATTATCGAAGTCGCCAAAGATTTTCGTGATTGCCCGGAATTCGACAGATCCGTATAAAAACAGATCTATAAAAATTCAAAAGGTTAGCGAGGAACTTGCAGTCCGTTACGTATTGGAAGGGAGTATAAGAAAAGACGGTAATCGAACCAGAATTACCGTTCAGCTTATCGACGCCATCAAGGGGCATCACCTCTGGGCAGAGCGTTATGACCGGGACTTAAAAGATACATTTGCCGTCCAGGAGGAGATATCAAAAAAAATCCTGACTGCCCTGGAGGTGAATTTAACAGAAGGCGAACAAGCCACCATGATGGCTAAAGGAACGAGTAATGGCGAAGCGTACATCAAGGTCTTGCAATCTACCTATTATCGCAGAAGGTTAAATGCAGAAGACAATGCCAAGGCTCGACGTCTGGCTGAAGAAGCAATTGCTATGGACCCCGAATATGCATTTGCATATACAACTTTAAGCCGCACGCACGTCGTAGACGTTTGGCTTCGAACGACGAAATCGCCACGGGAATCCTTTACGACGGCGATGGACCTTGCTAATAAGGCGCTCTCGATAGATGATTCATTGGCAGATGCCTATGATATATTAGGAAATATACTTGTACTGAAAAGGAACTATGATCAAGGAATTAACCATTTGGAGCGGGCCATTGAATTAGAACCGAATGGTGCAGATTTCCAGGCTCATATGGGAATGGCACTTAATTTGGCGGATCGTTCCCAGGAGGCGATTCAGGTCTTACTAAAAGCGATTAGACTAAACCCAAATCCTCCGAGTTGGTATTTGCATAATCTGGCGGCTTCTTATAACTTTGTTGAAAATTACGATGAAGCCATTTTTTGGGGTGAGAAAGCAGTGAAACTTAATCCCAAAAACTTGCTCGGCCATTATATTTTATGCGCCATTTATAGCTCTGCGGATCGTATGGAAGATGCCAAAAGGGAGGCGTTAGAGGTCCTTAAAATTAATCCAAAATTTTCTGTATCAAAAGTAGAAAAGACAAACCCACTGAAAAACGAATCTGTCAAGAAACGTTATTTTGATTCACTGCGTAAAGCGGGATTACCCGAGTAAGAAATATCTTAAATTTTGGCTAAAAATTTTACTGGTAACCGGTACAGAATCGGTGCGCAACAACCAGCCTCGTCTCAAAGCAATTCTTAAAATATCCAGATGAGCCGTATACAACATATTGTGTATGGCTATTTTTGATTAAAAGTACAGACTATGTCGATATATCTGCAAGAAACTGGCACTCTCAAAAATGCAGATAAGTAAACGTATCCCCAATGATCCTCGATTACGGATAGCTGCTATATATCTTGAACAAAAACCCTTTCTCAAAATTTCAGATAGCTAAATCATATCCTACCCATCTGACGAAGGGTAATACAAGGGTTAGCCGATATGGCATGCTTATCCTAAGAAAAATTTGCGTTTTATGAGAATTGCGGTACAATAATAATTATAGACGCATAGTGTGTCTTTCAAATACCTCCTTTTTGTTTTGGGGCGATCCGTTGGGGTGCGGATCGCCCCTTTCGTTTTATGGTTATCCAGAAAATACTAAACTTTCGAATTAAGCTACCGATAACGGCAGTAAGGTACTGACCATACCTTTTGATATAGGGGCGATTCTAGCTGGGGAGCAGGGATCGCCCCTTCGTTTTGAGAGAAAAAACTAAACCTTTGAAATCACATTGCCGATAGCATAATCAGGCACGTGGAGTGCCTAAATTCCATTCTGTTTCTATTGCCGCGGGGGCGATTTGTACCGGAAGGCGAATCGCCCCGACCTTTTTGATTTATCCTCACAACAACACCCTGCAAACGCCTGTAAACCCAGATATCTCGTGAAGGTGGTAGGTTTATTCATTTTTTCAGATCGTTCAACCTCGCGCATCTGAACATGACAATTTTCGCTGTCCTTAAAAAACGTCTTTTTTGGCAATGAGATTTCGAGTTGGCGGCAGGTATCGCCATGGCGGGCGTGGCAGTCCCGTGATAATTAGTTTGACATCTAAATATCCGATCTGATACTGAAAAACAAATCGTTCACATTTAAGCCAACGGTAAACCCTGGGAGATTGCCATGGTTGAATTATAAAGCCCCATTTCTTATAAGGATTTGGGGTTTTCTTTTTGGATATCCATATGAACTGAACCGCTTCGCGGAGAACGCTTCCCCAATTTAGTTCTATTATACGCAAATCACCTTTAGCCTCTTGATCCAAGCAATATTGTTTTGTAATACCTCCAGGTAAAGCGTCCCATTTTATTAACTTTTTACCAAGGA
>DATFMK010000957.1:0-4598 GCA_035267005.1 Balneolales bacterium | reverse complement strand
GTTGTCGGTGGTCATAGAAATCTAATTTAACAGCTACTTTTATTAAGTAGATAGATTATAAGCTTAAACGAACCTTACGTTAATTATGTATTATTCTGTTTATTTTTTTTGAAAATTTCTTTGTGATGAGTTTCGATTTCCAATTACAGTGGCTCAAATCTATTGATAGAGAGGTAACCACGAGGATATCCATCAGAAGCGGTTCTCACTTTAGTAAAAAATTATTTAACTACCTCCGGATCTTAACCCGGATTATTCACCAAGAAATTTTGTCGTGTCCCGAAAACTTTCGGGATTAAAAATGTGCATGAAACGTACATTGGTACGTTGATCAAGCATTTTTAAATTCAACGCAGAGCACGGCCAAATTTCGCAGATTTTTTTTAGTGTCCTCAAAATCGAGGATCGTTTTTTTATAAGTTATTTTATTTACAATATGATATGTATTACTTCATATTGGTTTCGTGAATAATTCGGGTTAAAAGGATATGACCACGCCACCCATAATCGACATTCTATAGAGCCTGTGAAAAAATAACAATGCAAGCGACAAGGCACCTTATTTTTAAAATTTTTTTTGAGTTTTGTTGAAGAGCCTTTCTCCCTGTCACTCATTTATCGTGACAGGGAGAACTTGTCCCGATCCTTTCGGGAGATTGAGAGTGGGTAAGCAAAGCGAAATCGCGAGAAGCACCTAAATTATTTAAGGCCATTTGAATTTGCTTTATAGTTTTTTCACAACCTCTATAGGAGGTTGTTGGATTCCTACAACGAACTCAGATCATTCTATTATATTATGGAATCATTAAAGCAGGATCTCAAGCTATTTTTCCTTCTCCTTTGTAGCCGAGGAAAAAATCGTTGGCATTCATTTTCTTTTTACCGGAAAGTTGAACTTCTACCAACTCAACGGCACCATCTTTACATCCTACATAGACGTGATCGTTCTCTATTTTCAGTGTTCCGGCAGGAATGGATTTACCAGGCACAGCCCGTGATCTATATATTTTAAAACGCGTTCCATCGATGGTCGTCCATGCCGTTGGAAATGGACTCAATCCCCTGATTTTATTGTGTACGTTTTGTGAGGTATCATTAAAATCGATTTTACAATCTTCCGAAAAAAGTTTCGGTGCGCCTGTCGCCTTACTGTCATCCTGCTCAACTGTTTGGTAACTGCCGTTTGAAATCTGATCGACAGCTTTGGCAACCAATTGACTCCCTAAATCCATTAACTTATTATAAACATCGCCAGTCGTTTCATTTTGACCAATGTCCACTTCTTCCTGCATTATGATTTTACCGGTATCCATTTTTTCATCCAGAAAAAATATAGTACAACCCGTTTTTTTCTCACCCTTTATGATGGCCCAATGAATTGGTGCCGCACCGCGGTATTTGGGAAGCAATGAAGCATGTAAATTTATAGAACCTCTCGTTGGAATTGCCAAAATGTTAATTGGTAATATTCGAAAAGCAACAACTACAAACAGCTCAGGGTTATAAGTCTTTAACTGCTCAGCAAAATCTTCACTTTTCAAATTCTCAATTTCAATGACAGGTAATCCAAGTTCTAACGCTTTAGCTTTCACCGGCGTTGGAGTCAATTTATTTCCACGTCCCCGTCTTTTATCGACACCACTTACAACAGCGACGATATCATGTTTGCTTTGATGTAGCTTTTCCAAACTTGGCACCGCAAAATACGGTGAACCCATAAAAATAATTCGCATGTAAAGATTTTATTTATACCCTTTGATGAGAAGAGTAAATTATAATTAAATAACCTCTTTCGGCACAACCGGATAATCAACCGGCAAAGTACCGTTATCAATTTCCTTCAACTTTCCCTTAATTAATCGTTTACGAAATGATCCCAGATAATCAATAAATAAAACACCATCCAAATGATCTTTCTCATGTTGAATAACTCTGGAAAGCCATCCCCTGACCTGGATCATCTTTTCATTAAAATTGCGATCGAGATATTTAACCGAAATCTGATCAGGACGAATCACATTTTCACGAACGTCAGGAATACTTAAGCATCCCTCTTCATATTCTACGGTATCTTCTCCTTTTTCAATGATTTCCGGATTGATTATAACCTCCGGACCGAACGGTTTTTCTCCCTCGTCTTTTAATATTGAATCAGCATCCATAACAAATATGCGCAACGACTCTCCAATCTGGGGAGCCGCAAGTCCGACTCCATTGGCATTATACATGGTCTCGAACATATCATCGATAAGCTGCTGTATTTTCTCTGAATCGTTCTGTACTTCTTCTCCCTTTTTACGAAGCACAGGATCATTGTATGTAACAATTGGTAGTTTAGCCATTATATCAATCAGATTTTGTATCCAAATAATTCTGTAAAATAATAGCGGCAGCGGCCGCATCAACCCGGCCTTTTTCTTGTCTTTTTTTCCTCGGTGTACCGGATTCGATAAGCGTCTTTTTAGCCATTACACTTGTAAAACGCTCATCTAACGTAACTATTTCAATATCGGGAAACTTCTTTTTTAATTCACCAATAAATGACTTAACCATATGAACGGATTCTCCCTCTTTCCCACTTAAGGTTATCGGCCACCCGATGACAAATTTTTTAACCGGGCCCTGATCGACAATTTTCTGGATTTTATCGAATATTTCGCCCCCGCTATAAGCACCAATCGGACTTGCTATTGTCCGTAGCAAGTCCGATTGGGCTAAACCTATTCTTTTCTTACCTACATCGATACCGATGAGGCGATAATACTGTTTCAAGATGAAATATCGTTAAATATTACTCAACTTCCTGCTTAGCTGTTTCAAGGGGCTGACGTAAAAATTCTTTCAATAACTTGCTGGGCTTGAAATGAGTTTTACGATGCTCGGGCACGTAAATGACTTCGTTAGTTTTTGGATTTCTGGCTTTCGGTTTCGCTTTGGTAGCCTTAACTTCAAATACACCAAAATCACGGATTTCGATCCGGCAAGTGGGGTCGGCATCCATCATAGTATCGCGAAGTGCGGTAATTACTGCGTCTACCCAAGGTTCAACTTGTACCATGGGAACATCCATTTCTTCCGAAATACGACGAACAATATCTCTTTTAGTGTAAGTCATAATAATTCTATCCTTCTATTAATATTTGATGTTTAATCTATATACTTAGATGACTGAGAAATAAAATCTTTTCGTGAGTTATAACGTCTATAGCTTCAAGATGTTATTAAGAAATTATAATAATCGCTAATTATTTGTTTATTAAAATCTTGCATAAGAATACGAAAACTTTAGATGAGGTAAAAGCACTAAATATGTAAAATTATTTTATTCGTAGCGATAAACATGCTTAATTCCGTCAATATTTTGAAGACGTTTAATAACGTTCTCAAGATGATTGATGTTGTCGACATACAAAATCAGGATCCCTTCGAACATACCGCTGTCGCTGGTGACGTTAATACTTTTCATATTTGTTTTCAAAGACTTAGATATAATATCTGTGATATCATTAATCAAGCCAACCCGATCTTCTCCGATAATTTTAACGGCACCAATGAATTGCGTATCTGTAGTTTTAGCCCATGACACATCAACAATACGTTCTGAGTCGGTATTGATGAGATGTCGCGTATTTTTACAATTGACTCTGTGGATTTTTACATCTCCATTCCTGCTTATAAAACCAATGACTTCATCTCCGGGGATAGGATTGCAGCAACGGGCATAAGAATATTTTACATCTGTTAAACTTCCGTTGATGATAAGAGCATCGCGACGCTTCGTAGTACGGGCATCTTCATAAAAAGACTCCTGAAAATCCCCTTCGTCAACGATTTGTGCACTTTTTTGTTCTTCATTCTCCGTTTCGATATCAATATTTCCGCCACTCTGAAACTGTTTGGCCAATTTAAATAATTTGTTAACATCGAATATTCCGGAACCAATATCATAGAACAATTTTTGTGTCGACGGGTACTTTAGTCTGGTTGCAACTTTCATCAGATCTTGTTCTGATATCTCAACTTTCCCTTTCGCGGCACGTTTTACCCATAATTCCCGACCTTCATCGGCAATTTTCCGTTCTTTCTGTTTGATAAACTGGCGAATACGAGCCTTAGCTTTATGCGTTACCACATCATTAATCCAATCCGGATTCAGATTAATCTGTTTTCCGGTAATGATCTCAACCTGATCACCACTTTTCAGTTTATGACGTAACGGAACGATACGTCCATTGACCTTAGCTGCCAGCGCACGTTCCCCTATCTCACTGTGAATATCGAATGCAAAGTCGATCGGTGTGGCATCGCTGGGTAACGTTTTCAATTCCCCATTAGGTGTAAAGACGTATATTTCATCAGTATATAAGTTCAGCTGAAAATCCTTTACGAATTCGGTAGCCGCTTCAGGGCGTGGATTTTCCAGAATGTCCCGAACCCAGTGGACAAATCGATCGATCGTGTTCCTGTCTTTCCCTTCCTTATATTTCCAGTGAGCGGCCAAACCCTTTTCGGCAATCTCATCCATCTTATGTGTCCGAATCTGTACTTCAACTTTCACGCCTTTATTGGTTATTACTGTAGTATGAAGTGATTGGTAT
>DATFMK010000956.1:0-2394 GCA_035267005.1 Balneolales bacterium | reverse complement strand
GAGGAGCCCATAACTGTTCGCCCACATCTTCAGCTTCTTCAAACCAACGAAGAGGAATGACATCTTCAAAGAATCGATCTAACTCTCTTCTCAAACTACGCACAGGAGATTTGCTCGAAAAACGCGTTAATTCATTCATATTACTTCCTCTGATTTACCTTTAATTTGTGAATTATTGAATACACGTATCTATAGAATAAATTTCGAATTTTGAAGCTACTATAACTGCAAGCGTAACACTCTCCCCCATGTAATATATGCTTTTAGAATGTTGTAGTTGATTCTCTCACATAATGATAAAGAAATTTAAGAAAACAGCATCATTAACTCGACGGATACTTATCCAACCGTTTCTCTGTCAACCCACTCCGCCGCTAACGTATTCAGATCTTTTATCTTTTTTAATCTCAATTTATTACGAATTTTAACCCGATACGATTCTACCGTTTTTATAGATATCAAAAGCTGTTTCGCGATATCTTTATTACTATATCCCCGTCCGGTGAGGTCGAATACTTCAAGTTCACGATCACTTAATAGATCCACTGATTCAATTTCCGATTTAATATGTCCTGACATTCTGAGTAACATATTCCTGTTTAGTGTCTCACTCAGGTAAATTCCACCTTGCAAAACGCGTTTAATGGCCTCGTGGATGACCTCACCCGCATTTTGTTTCATCACATAAGCCCTGGCCCCAGCTCTGATGGCACGCTCTGCAAAAATGGTTTCTTCATGTCGGGAAACAACCATTATTTTCAAATCTGGATATTTCAATAACAAAGCTTTAATTAGCTCAAGTCCGCTTACTCCCGGCAAGGAAATATCTAATAGAGTGATATCCGGTTGTACAGCTGTTAACAGATCTTGTGCTTCGTCCGCATTTTGAGCCTGGCCAATCACGGAATAATCGGGCTCAGATTCAACTAACAGTTTTAGGCCCCTTCTAATCAGCGGATGATCATCAACAATCAAAAACGTAGTTTCCATAATACACAAATTTGATTTGTTGATTCCAATAAACTTCTTTAATTAGCTTAAAATCCTCATATAATGATGATACCGCATCATACATAAGGAACTCAAACAATTTAGTTACTTGTAATTTTTCCTTCATACTAAGCATTACCCCCTTGAACGATAGCCGTTATTCGATTTACACATCAGTTTTAAATGTACGATTTAACTTTTGCTCCAATACAGATTCCCGCATCCATCATCTTAACCTGGATTATTCACCAAGAAATTGAGCCGTGATCACGGCGCTCCGAAATCTTTCGGAGCAACGCGGAGCACGGCAAAATTTCGCAACGCTTTTTAGTATCCTCAAAATCGAGGAACAGTTTATTTTTATAAGTACAATAATTTACAATATGATATGTATCCTTTCTTGTTGGTTACGTTAATAATTCGGGTTAACGTTACGGTATGCTAACAGAAAAAAGCACATCATTAATTTTTTTTAATAAAGTAACTAACATAAATTTCTTACATGATTTCGTCTGATGTGATTTCCCCCTCCTGAATTTGTTTTATCTGTATCCATTCACTGTCTATATCATTCCACACCAAAATGAATGGCCGGCTGAAAACGGGCCTGTTATCTTATTGGATTTTAACTTGTTTTGGTTTACTCTCTTCAGATTTCGGGACGTTTATGGTTAAAATACCATCTTTAAAATTGGCTGTTATTTTGCTTGCATCAACACCTTGATGAAGGGTAAAAACTCTATGGATATTACCATAAACACGTTCTTTGCGAAGATAATCTTTCTTTTCTTTCCCTTCTATCAGTTTCCTCTCGCCGGAAACCGATAACTGATTATCCTGATAATTAACCGTTACATCTTCTTTTTTAACACCTGGCAGATCAATATTGACAATAAACTCATTATCGGTTTCCCAAATATCACAACGCGGATTCCAAACCCCGGTCATTGTTTCACGTTCTTCATCAAATAAGCGGAATGGAACGAGATCGTCAAACAGCCTGTCCATTTCCCGCCTTAAATTTCTAATTGGGGACATTGCAGGATTACGGGTTACATCACTCATATTCAATCCTCCTTAAGTATAGTTTCTTAGTAAACTTACATTTAATTAAAATCTCTGGTTAGATGAAGCATCATTATTAATTACCGAATACGCCTTTTAACACTTTGACAGCTTATCCTGCCGATAGGTGTAGTTGAAAGCTTCTGAACGTTATCGGGTATCTCACTACATGACCAATAAATTTTCAATTTTCGATTTTATATTATACATTTCCTTCTCCCTCAACCCATTGTACAGCATGCAATACCAACTCATTTGCATTACTTAGGTTGAGTTTGCTCTTAATCCTGGCACGATATGATTCCACCGTTTTGACTGATAAATATAGTTTTTCAGCAA
>DATFMK010000955.1:0-15196 GCA_035267005.1 Balneolales bacterium | reverse complement strand
TTAACGGTTTTAGCTCATCGTGTCCCCAGGCGTATTTTTTATAACCATCCCAGGCATGGATAAACGCAGCTTTGACCTTTTTTGCCATGGCCGCTTTATCGACAGTCTGAACCAGAGTAGGCTGCTGAGTCTTATGAACCTGGACAGTGGCGGTATTGCTTTTATGATCCGAGCTTTTTTTATTGCATCCGGCAAGTGGCAACAATGCCATAACCACCGCAAATAAAGCAGCTTTCGTAAATAATCTATTCATTATTAATTTTTTTCTGATAAATTTTTGTAAGATTTCTCAATATAATCCGGTATGTCCTTTATGGCCTGCTGGAAGCCACCGTCCCCCATTTTTTATTGGGTTTAGGACCCATATCCAAAATAAGTGTGCCACCTTTCATGATATCCTGATATGTGATATAGCTATTATCGTAAGGCTTACCATTGAGTTCTGCGGATTGGATGTATTTATTGGTTTTAGAATTATTCTTTGTAATCAGGGTAAAGAATTTCCCGCTGGGAACTTTAACACTTGCCTTGTCGAACACCGGACTGCCCATTACAAATTTCCCATCTACCGGATTAACCGGATAAAAGCCCAGGGCACTAAATACATACCAGGCCGACATCTGTCCGCAGTCTTCATTTCCCGGTAATCCATTGGTCGCGTCTTTATATAATTTCGACATGATCTTACGCACAATGGCTTGTGTTTTCCATGGGGCTCCGGCATAATTATACATATAAGGTGTTTGCATATCCGGCTCGTTTCCCTGCACATATTGACCAATTAACCCGCTCATATCGGCAATTTTGCCATGCGTTTTGGTTTTCATGTTGAATAGGGTGTCTAAACGGGATACAAAGGCATCGTCTCCGCCCATCAATTTGATCAACTCAGGGACATCCTGTGGAACATACCAGTTGTACTGCCAGGCATTGGCTTCGGTATAATCCCGTTTTTTGAAACTGGTTGGAGAAGCCAACGGATCAAAAGGTGTTTCCCAATGACCATTCGCCAGTTTGGGACGCATAAATTTGGTCGACGGATCGTACAGATTCTTATAATAACCGGCCCTTTTCATATATTTTTTGTAATCGTCTTTTTTCCCTAAAGCTTTAGCCATCTGTGCGATGCACCAATCATCGTAGGCATATTCCAGTGTTTTGGAAACCGATTCTGAAAATTTGTCCGATGGAACATATCCCTTTTTATTGAATGCTTTCACATCTTTATTTTCTTCTTCGGCACTCTTTTTCATGGCTTTATAAGCTTCCTGCACATCATAATCTCGGAAACCCCGTAAATAAGCATCCACAATAACGGGAACCGCATGATAACCGATCATGGTGTTGGTCTCATTGCCAACCAGAGGCCAAACCGGAAGCAGTCCATGCTGTTCATAAAACGCAAGGAATGAGTGAACCATGTCATTAATCCGATCAGGCTCGACAATCGTGAAAAGGGGATCCTCCGCACGATAGGTATCCCAGAGCGAAAAAGTAGTGTAATTGGTGAAATTTTTCGCGGTATAATCTTTTCCGTTGGCCCCCTGATATTTTCCATTCACATCACTAAAAATAGTTGGAGCCAGCATGGTATGATAGAGCGCCGTATAAAATTTTACTTTTTGGGAAGAATCCGTTGTTGCTACTTTTACCCGATCCAAATTCTTTTCCCAGATGTCGGAAGCCTTCTTGCGAACAGCATCAAAATTCCAGCCGGGAATACTTGATTTCAGATTCTGTCGTGCTCCATCGATACTGACGGCCGAGATGCCCACTTTTTCAAGGATTTGACCCTTTTGAGGAGCAAAACTGAAAAGCGCCTTCACGCTGTCTCCTTTGACTTCATTCTGACCTTCGACCAGCTTGTTGGTTTTCATCGTTGCAAACTTTTCGAAAGGCCGGGAGAATTTAGCCACAAAATAAACTCGCTGATCTTTAGCCCATCCGGTCGACATGCGGTATCCGGAGACGGTACTATCGTTTTCAACATGAATATAAGTTGAGGTAGGATGATCCCAATTTATGGCAAAACCCAGATTCAAAGATAAAGTAGCCGGACCCGTTTTGGGAAATGTATATCGATAAAAGCCAGCTCTTTCTGCAGCAGTTAATTCAACTTTGATATTGTTATTATTAAGAACAACTGAATAATACCCGGGAACGGCATGTTCATTTTTGTGAGAAAAGGTGGAACTGACATTCCATTTATTGATTTTTTTGCCCGCCATCTTATCAATCGCCCAATTGGTAGGCATAAAGGAGATATCACATAAATCACCAATACCCGTACCGCTCAAATGAGTCAGCGTGAAACCGGTTATTTTATGGGAAGCATAGTTATAACCCGAGCAATAATCCCAACCCGATTTCCCGTTATCCGGACTCAATTGGACCATGCCAAATGGAACGGTCGCTCCCGGATAGACATGTCCGTGTCCGCCAGTTCCAATAAATGGATCAACATATGAGGTTAATTTTACTGGAGCCGACTTTTTTTTCTTGGATGATGACGAGCACGCCTCCAGTCCTAATAACCCAATGAACAGCAATAAGATGCCAAATATGGATCTAAATTGATAATATAGATTAGGCTTTTTTTTTAAACGGATCCTATTTTTTGAGAAAAACGGTAAATCGGATTTCATGTATTTTCAGAATTTAATTTTCGTTTCAGATATCTTATCGAGCTCTTTCCAGACTAGTGCCGAAGCACCCAATACCGCTGCATTTTTATTTTGTAATTCTGATGGAAGCAGTTTTACCTTGTTGCGGTATATGGATAGCATATTTTCTTCCATATATTTATGGGTAGGTTTGAAAATGAAATCACCGGAGTGAGCCAATCCTCCAAAGAGGAAAATCGCTTCTGGACTTGTGACCGCCACAGCATCAGCCAGTTTTTGACCTAACACTTTACCAGTATACTCAAACGAATCCATTGCAATCTGATCCCCTCTCTCGGCTGCCTCCGTTATCATCTTGGCAGATAAATTATCAAAGCTGACTCCACGTAACTCACTTGGCTTCAGGTTATCCGCCAAAAATTTATAAACGGTCCGTTTAATTCCTGTGGCTGAGGCATAGGTCTCGAGACATCCTTTCCGGCCGCATCCACATTGCCGACCATAGGGGTTTACAATAGTGTGACCTAACTCACCAGCAAAACCATCATTCCCATACATTACTTCACCATTGACTACAAAACCGCTGCCAAGTCCGGTACCAAGCGTGACCTCTATGAAATTTTTCATGCCTTTTGCCCCCCCGTACATCATCTCACCAATGGCGGCCGCGTTGGCATCATTTGTCAAAACGGTTGGCACATTCCATAGCTTTTTGAATTCATCAACAAAATTGATGATTCCTTTCCATCGTAGGTTCGGAGCATCTTCCACCGTTCCTTCGTAATAATTTCCGTTCGGAGCTCCAACTCCAACCCCAATAATCTTACATTCGAGTCCGGTTTCTTTCAGAAGGTTAGAAATTCCTTCATAAAGATCTTTAAAATAAAGTTGAATATCGGCGTGAGTTTGTGTGGCGACTTTATCCGTAGCAATAATATTTCCCCCTCGGTCAACAGCGCCAAACTGTGTATTGGTACCTCCAATATCGATACCTATCGCTAAATCTTTCATTATGTTATACTCTTATTACAATTGTACTTTCTGGTTGATTGTATCGACAAATACGACTAAACACTTAAAAGGTTTGGCCGTTCTTTCTCTACTTTGATAATCAATTCCCCAAAGAGCGTATTTGCCCATGCAAACCATTTTCTGGTGAACTTTTGGGGATTATCTTTATTGAAAGATTCATGCATAAACCCGGTTCCCGCATCCGTATTACGAAGCGTTTTCAGGCAATATGCAATTTCCTTGTCGTCAGAACTTGTTAAAGCTCTCATGATAATACTCATAGGCCAAATCATATTCAAACCCACATGCGGTCCGCCGATTCCTTCGCCTGCGGTTCCCTTAAAGAAATAAGGATTATGTTGACTCAAAACAAATTTGCGAGTGTTTTGATAAACAGGATCGTCTTCTTTCGTACAACCTAAATAAGGAAGCGATAATAGTCCCGGAACATTGGCATCGTCCATAAACAGACGATTGCCGAAACCATCCACTTCGTAGGCGTATATTTTACCTTGATCGATATGATTAATGACGGCATATTTTTTTAAAGCTCCTTCGACTTCATCAGCCAGCGCTCTGCATTCTACCGCAAAGGTATTATCAACATAAATATTATCCATCATATCGGCCAGCTGACGCAAGGAGACAATGGCGAAATAATTATCCGGCACTAAAAAAGGATAAATCGTGGCATCGTCGGAGCCACGAAACATGGAACAAATCATTCCTACCGGAACAATGGGATTTCCATACCCTCCCAATGGAACCGTATCATACGGATTAGCCGTTACACGCTGAAAATGATATGGCCCGTGACCATGTTTTCGTTGTTGCTGTTTGAATGTTTTAACAACCAATTGCATAGCTTTATGCCATCTGCTGTCGAATGGAGTCGTATCTCCCGTCTTTTTCCAATATCCGTGAGCTAAACGAATGGGATAACATAAAGAATCTACTTCCCATTTGCGTTCGTGCAACTGTGGCTTCATGTTCGTATGATCGCTATCGAACGGACTACCCGTCGGACCATAATTGAAAGCATTCGCATAAGGATCGATAAGGATACATTTGGTTTGTCTGTTTATTACACCGGCCAGTAAACTTTTTAGTTTTTTATCCTTATTGGCTAAATGTAGATACGGCCATACCTGCGCCGATGAATCCCGAAGCCACATGGCATTAATATCCCCGGTTATCACAAAAGTATCGGGTTTTCCGTTTTTCATCTGATATCTAACAGTGGTATCGAGTGTGTTCGGGTAACAATTCTCGAACATCCAGGCGAGTTTTTTATCCTGTATCTTTTGCTTAACTCTTTTTATCTCCTCTTCAACGGCCTCACTGACAAATTTTCGATTACCGGGTTTGGGCCTTTTGCTCGTATATTCTTGAGATTGCCCCATTGCTGAGAATTTAAACCCCGTAGTTGCCAACCCCATTATCGCTAATCCGCTTGTTTTCAGGAATTCACTTCTTGTTGACATAAAGCTCTTTTATCATTCATTAAAAATTGATCGTTAACTTACATTATGTACGATTTCCCAACGTTTTTCCCAAATAAATACTGTTAAAAAACTTAACAAATTGAAGAAATCTGGTTTATCTATATACTATGACTATTCTTTAACATACAATTCACGTCTTTATTCTATAAGTGTAAGTCAAAACGCGAATCTAACGACCGGTTCAGTCATTAACCCGGATTATTGACCAAGAAATTTTATTGTGACCAAGGCGAATTTAAAAACATGCATGAAACGTACATGGGTACATTGATTAAGCATTTTTAAATTCAACGAAGTGCACGGCAACATTTCGCAGCTTTTTTTAGACTCCTCAAATTTGAGGAAAACTATATTTTTTTCAAGATATTTTTTTCAATATGATGTGTATTCATTCTTGTAGCTTACGTGAATAATTCGGGTTAATCGGTTTAAAATAAAAAAAGGTGAAAACAGACTAACCGATCTGCTTTCACCCTTAACTATAACCGGTAAATCATTACTGATTATTTTTTAACATCCCACCAAACCCGGCTGGTCATCAAATCACCACCGTTCAGATCACTGACGGCCTGTTGATAATTTGTCTGATTCAGGGTTTGTAATTCTTCCGGATAACGTACCCGACGTGGAATTTGACCATTGGTCTGTCCTTGTGATGCACCCGGAGTAAGCATCGGGTAACCGGTTCTTCTCCAGTTATCATAAGCCTCATAACCATTTAAGAAACAGGCAAGCCATTTCTGTGTTATGATTTTATCCAAAACAGGATCTTTCGGATTGGAATCATAGGTTGAGGTACTGTTTAAATCCACATACGGATCTTGTTCGTATGAAGATATCGCATTATCTGATATGACCGCTTTGGTACTATTGTACAACGTCAATTGTTTCATTGCGGCCTGTATGCCGTTATTATAATAGGTATCTGCACTTCCCTGTATCCAGCCGCGATGTGCCGCTTCAGCTTCATCGAAGCAAACTTCAGCGTACGACACAAAAATCGTCGGGGCTGAATAGGTTACCATAATATCACGGTTAGGCTGTGCATATTTATACGTGTTGAGATTGGTTAAATCGGCACTGGTTAATCCGTTTCTTAATCCCATCATGGAATCAGGCTTTGACGGTGTTACATTTTGACCTTTATCGGTATACACACCAGAATAGATAAACAGACGAGGATCGTGGAATTTCACCAGACGATTAATCAGCGTGTTACTGCAACGGAAGTCGTGTCCGGTCACACCAAAATCCTGAAATACCTGACCGATACCACTTTTATTGATTCCATCCGGTCCGCCCGGGTGAGCGATATAAGCGATATCATTATTACTGGTCATCACACCATTTTGGTATGCTTTCTTCACAACTTTTTCAGCCAATGTAGGATCCACTTTCGATAAACGTAAGCCTGCATTCATAAGCAGTGAGTTATCGAATTTTTTCCATTTGGTAATATCTCCCTGAAACATCAGATCCGCTTTCCCATAAGTCGGCTGATTGGGATTGAACATCTTATTAGCCTCTTCTAACTGATTGATAATACTCATATAAATAGATTTTTGAGTATTAAAAGTCGGCTTATAATCATGCGTCCATAATCCTTTTCCAGCCTGAGTATAAGGGACATCGCCCCAGACATCGGTAATGCGTTGAAATACGAAAGCTCTCCATATTTTTGCTACTGCCAGTTTATTAGTATTAGCCGCGGAATCGGCCCGCAGAATATGGATGATATTTTGTAATGGCTTCACATAGTTGTCGTAAGCTGTATTCCAATAAGCTGAAGAATACGAATCAGAATATTGATAACGATCTGCACCCCATCCGGTACCCGCAAGTTGCTGCGACCACTCGTCAAGGTAGATCAAATCCATTCGCCATGTCTCGTAACGTGTTCCGGCGATATGCAATTCGGTATTGGGCAACAAGTATTTGGTATTCATACTTGTCACTGCAGTCGGATTGGTATTAATCTCGCTGAAATTCTTGGTACAGCTACTCGCCACTACCATTACACTTAACAGAATCGCTGCAATGTAAATGTTCTTTTTTAATAATCTCATGATCTAAACTTTCCTGGTTTATTTTTAAAACTTGATATTAACGTCGAAACCATAGGTTCTGGTTGATGGCAGAGCACCATAGGAAAATCCCTGACCATTACCATTGTTATAGGCATAGGCCGATGGATCTGCGTTCGGCAAATGATTTTCCAGGAATAATAAATTCCGTCCAACCAGTGAAATGCTAGCTCCAGAAATAGATAGCGGTTGCAATGCTGAAATAAATCTATGTGGTAACGTATAGGTCAGCGATACTTCTTGTAATTTGATGTAACTGGCACTATAAATAAATGGCTCAACAATGCCTCTGTTAAACATGGCATTCCAGTATTGCTGAGGATCGGTGGCTTTAGTGTTTTTAACATACTTGGGATTTGAAGCGGAACCTTCATTGACCACACCATTACCGACATATCCACCGCTATGTTTATACCAGGCGGCACGTCCTTTGAGAGATTGTACGGAAGTACCGAATAAGTTCATCTCATCCTGGGTCAGAGAATATATGGACCCACCCTGACTGATGCTAATCAGAGCACTCAACGTAAATTGTTTATAGCTGAAGTCATTGGTGATGCCACCCGTCCAGCTTGCTGGGTAATGTCCGAGGTTTTCAAGTTTGGAACTTGCTTCCGGATATCCCTGACTATCGAAAATGATCTGACCTTGTGGATCACGTTTATACCCGTAACCAATGATATCACCATATGTCTCACCAGGTCTGGCAACAATCGTTGCAAATGCACGAGTTGGCGCAATCGTATACTGCGTGATGCCGGGATACAATGAAATGACTTTGTTAACATTCTTATTGAAGTTAACCGTCATATCCCAGTTAAAATTACCCGTTTGGATAATTGGCGTCAGTTGCAAAGTAGCATCAAATCCTTTGTTTTGGATGTTACCTGCATTCACCATCGCACTGCCAAAACCGGTAGAAGGATCAATCGAGGTTTGCAGAATTTGATTGGTCGTATTGTTTTTGTAATACGTCATTTTCAGACCGATTCTGTTTTGGAAGAAATCCAAATCAGCACCAAATTCAATTGATTTTTTACGTTCCGGTTTTAAATCTGTCGGTGGAATAGTACCGGTAGTCATATTACCTAACAACTGACCGGCTTGTGAAGAACCATTCAAGGCATATTGCACACCTAACATATACGGCTGTGTATCATTACCCACTTCGGCCCAGGAAGCCCTGATCTTACCAAAATTCAGGATTTTGGATTTTATATGAAGAGCATCTGTAAAAATGAAGGAACCGCTAACCGATGGATAGAAGTAAGAATCATTTTTCAGAGGCAGTGTAGACGACCAGTCATTACGTCCGGTGACTTCCAAAAAGGCAAAATCTTTATAACCGATTTGATATGATCCGAATGCGGAATTTATAACTTTTTGGATTTTACTGTCGCTCGGTGCCTTGGTTGCGGCATTCGAGACATCATTAAAATTCGGAATCGCAAAATTGGATGCATACCACTGCATCGTGGTCGTTGACTGATTCTCTCTGTGTAAACCAAGAATCAGGTGATTACTAAAGTTAGCACCCAATTTATGATCTGCAGTTAAGATGAGATCATAGTTATTATCTCTTTGGACGATATCCTGTTTATTTAATGAACCTGGTAAGTAATAGGGCGTATTCGTGGCCTGCAGCTGATTGATATTGAATGTATAATAGTCGGTACCGGCACGGCCAAAAATGCTCAGCCAGGGTGTGAAATTATAGGTCAATTTTGCATAACCAATGAGTCGGTCTTTATAGTCCGTTTCTGTATTTTTATATAAGCCCCAGTAAGGATTAATACGGAAGATGTCATTGCTGAAATCCCGTGCTTTACCTTGCGAATCGGTTACTGGTAATAGATTGGAAGTCACAATATCACGAGGCATTGCTGACCAGTCGAGCGCCGGATTACCGGGATTATCCGATAATTCCGGACGATTTTTACCTTCGGTTTTAATGTAATTAACCTTGGCATCAGCACTTAAGTGATCACTGAGCTTTGAGGTTACTCTCAAATTAAAGTTGTTCACTTTGAATGATGTTGCCGGAGTAATACCCTGATTATTTTCCTGAGAGATATCTAAACGGTAAGTTGAATTTTTCGTACCGCCCGACAACGCAATATTATTATTCAGATCAGAACCCGTTCTGTAGAAATTTTTGACATTATTTGGTTGCGGTGTCATAGCCCGGGTTTTACCATTCCAAAACAGGACTTGTTGCCCCTGCATTTTAGGTCCCCAGCTTCCTGCTCCATTCGCAATGACGTTAGAAAGTGTTGTCGGAACTTTGCCCTCACTACCATGTCCGTATGTATTTTGAAATTTAGGATAGATAGCAGGTGTATTAAATTGAACATTACTGTTGAAGGTAACGCCAATTCTTTTATTGTGACGGCCCTTTTTAGTTGTGATCAAAACCACACCATTAGCAGCACTGGAACCATAAAGTGCTGTAGCACTGGCACCCGTCAAAACGGAAATACTTTGAATATTCTGAGGATTCAGACCATTTAGGCCATCTCCAAAATCATATCCACCCCATTGACTTGCGGCATTATAGGTATTGTCATTTATAGGAACACCATCGACAACGTAGAGCGGTTGATTATTACCACTAATAGAACTATTCCCACGAATAACCACACGGGAGGCACCGGCGACACCCGACGAAGTAGTGGAAATTTGAACACCGGCTACTTTACCTTCCAAATCGGCACCTAAATTGCTTGAGGGCACCTTACTTAATTTATTTCCAGAAACCGTTTGTACGGAATACCCCAGATTTCTTGAATTTCTCTTGATTCCAAAAGCCGTAACGACTACCCCTTTCGACTGAATAGATGCGGGCTGTAATTTCATATTAATTACACTGCGACCATTTATCGCTATGACCTTGCGGGCATAACCAATATATGAATAAACAAGTGAATCAGCTGATTGAGGTACAGAAAGTGTATACTTACCATTGGCATTGGTTGCCGTTCCAATGGTTGTACCTTTTACAACAATATTCACACCTGGCAAAGGATCACCGGATTGTGAATCTGTAACCTTTCCTTTAATAGACAGTTCCTGTGCTTTTAATATTGGTGTGATACACACCATCAATATTAAAAGCATCATAAACTGTTTGATCTTTTTTTTCATAAAAACCGTCACTTTTATGTTCATGTTGATACTGTTTTGGGTTTCTAAATAATTAGAGACCCTTTCATCTGTAGCGACGTAAAGTAAGAAAAATGAACTGATATTTTAGTGGTTCATATGTCATTATGTTTGAACATATCATCTTTTTACAAAATGACGAAATTACATGAGTCTTAAATAATTATAAGAGAGGCCTTTCGATATAAAGTACAGACCGACAAAACATTATATAACTTTATGATTATACTTCAGATATAAGATTTCTTAACTTTCTGACATCTGCAATAAGCATCTATAAACAGATAGTTATAAAATTATTAATACCACGATTTTTTTAGCTTTTTTACAATTTATAAGTGCACAAATACCACTTATCTAACAAGATAAATCCTAATTAATTTGTAATATTTCAGAATACTATATATAAAATATTGATAATTAATATTATGAATTTAATTTAAATATTTTTAGGATATATCATTTCTGACCGTACCCTCTTTATTCAGTGATGGAATTTACATTTTGGGCTTTCAGGAGGAATGAAGTCTCTAAAAATGATTCCTGTAAAATATCTATATTTATAGGTTTTTTTATTATTATAGATATTCGCTTTCATAATATATTTTAGAACGCATTTATACCCTTTATGCATAATTATTTTATAGACATAAGGATAAAACGATGTATTATTTCAATCATTTTTTTATCAGTCCCTGTGTTATTCTTGGCTAATAACCAAGTCATAGCACAACAAACAAAAACAATGTTTACATTGATCCCTCCTAGTCATACTGGTGTATATTTTGTGAATAAAATACATGATACGGATAAGTTAAGCATTTTAAATTATATCGGATTTTATAATGGAAGCGGGGTTGCGGTAGGGGATTTAAATCACGACGGTCTGCCCGATATTTTTCTTACATCCAATGCACATGGTAATCGTCTTTTCCTTAATGAGGGACATTTTAAGTTTAAAGATATCACTCAACAAGCCGGTGTAAAAGGAACTCCCGGTGCGTGGTCTACTGGTGTTACCATGGCCGATGTTAATGGCGACGGTTTACTCGATATTTATGTTTGTAGATTTAATTACCGAAACAAAAAAGGCGCCAATGAATTATTTATAAATGAAGGCGTTGGAAAAGACGGTATTCCTCATTTCAAAGAGGAAGCTGCTAAATACGGACTTAATTTCAAAGGATATTCCACTCAAGCCACCTTTTTTGATTATAACCGGGATGGTCATCTCGATATGTATCTTACTAATTATTCGATTCTTAATAAACATTCTGAAGGGGGCATTCAATTGCGCTCTTATCACGCTCCTAAAGCCGGTGACCGGCTATATGAAAACATTCACGGTCATTTTGTCGATATAACTCGTAAAGCCGGACTTTATAACAGCGCTCTTGGTTATGGCCTGGCGACGACTATTTCGGATATTAATAATGACGGATGGCCCGATATTTATGTATCTAACGATTTCAAGGAAAACGATTATCTTTATTATAACAATGGAAACGGAACGTTTCGTGAATCCGTAAAAAGTTCGTTGGGACATAGCAGTCGATCATCCATGGGTAACGATATAGCCGATATTAATGATGACGGCCGGCCTGATATTGTCGTGGCTGATATGCTTCCGCGCAAGGAAAAAATCCTTAAACAAACAGCAGAGCCTTTACAATTCAATGTTTCCAATTATCAGCATGAGAGGCTGGGATTTTATTATCAATATTCGCGCAACACCTTACAATTGAATCGCGGAACGCTTCCTTCAGGCACGACACTTTTCAGTGATATAGCGCCATTAGCGGGATTAGCGGCAACGGACTGGAGCTGGGCTCCTTTGCTTTGCGATCTGGATAACGATGGCTGGAAGGATCTTTTCATCACCAACGGAATTTATGGTCGTCCCAATAATTTGAATTATCTCTATCATATCACACGACCAAGAATAGTCAATGAGCTTAATCACGGACTTACCCGAAAAGATCTTCAGTTATTAAAATATCTGCCGCACGGGAAAATTTCAGACTTTGCCTTTCATAACAACGGCAACCTTACGTTTACGAACGATACTAAAAAATGGGGGCTCGATCTTCCCTCTTACTCAAATGGAGCTGCTTATGTGGATTTGAATGACGATGGTGCCCTTGATTTGGTCATCAATCAGGTTAACGGACCGGTGTTGATCTATCGTAATAATGCCCAATCGTTAAATCATAATCAGTTTTTGAGGATAAAACTTCGCGGGAACACCCCTAACACTTATGGACTCGGAACCAAGGTTTATCTGTATAAAAATGGTAAAGTGTACTATAGATATGAAACATTAACCCGTGGTTTTGAATCTTCAGTCGATCCGGTCATGCATTTTGGATTAGGTAAAATTAAGGAAGTGGATTCTTTGCGTGTCATTTGGCCCAATTGGAAAACTCAAAAACTGATTCATGTCAATACCGGCCAAACGCTCACCCTGTATCAAAAAAATGCACATGGTTATTGGAATTATCGAAAGAAAAAACGTGCGGTCCACCCCATTTTAAAAAACATAACTTCGCACAGTGGTGTTTCTTTTAAGCATCGGGGAAATCCGAAAGTTGCCTACTATCAGCAGCCGCTAATTCCACATTTGCTATCTGCTGAAGGTCCCAAAATCGCCGTTGCAGATGTCAATGGAGATGGATTGGAGGATTTTTACATCGGTGGAGGCAAGGGACAAGCCGGACGTCTTTATATTCAGAAGAAAAATGGGACTTTTGTAAAGGCGAAAACTACCGTATTTAATCAGGATAAAAACAGCGATGATACCGGTGTGCTTTTTTTTGATGCCAACGGGGATGGTTATCCCGATCTTTATGTGGTTAGCGGAGATGACGCCTATCCGGGGCATGCTGAGCCGATGCGGGACCGTCTGTATTTAAACGACGGACATGGCCATTTTATAAAAACGCGCGGCTATTTACCTCCGATGTATGAAGATGGTTCTTGTGTCGCGGCAGCCGATTTCAATCATGATGGTCATGAAGATCTCTTTGTGGGTGGAAGAGACGTTTACGGTCGGTATGGAATCTCTCCGAGAAGTTATCTTTTGGAAAATGAGGGAGATGGACATTTTAAAGACGTAACGTCTAAAATGGCACATGGACTCTCAAAAATAGGGATGGTCTCCGATGCGGTATGGTGCGATTATGATCATGATGGATGGCCCGATCTTATACTTACCGGCGAATGGATGCCCATAACCATTTTTCACAACGATCATGGGCATTTAGTCAACGTAACACAAAAAGCTGGATTGTCACATACAAATGGCTGGTGGAATACCATCAAAGTAGCTGACATTAATGATGATGGCCGGCCGGATTTTGTGGTTGGCAATCTCGGTCTGAATTCTGTTTTACATGCCTCCCGAAAATCCCCACTACTCTTATATCTCAACGATTTCGATCATAATGGAATTACAGATCCTGTCATTGCTTACCGGCAGCATAACAAATACTATCCTTTGGCCACTTATAAACAATTTATAAGTCAGTTTTACAGCTTAAAAGCAAAATACCCTAACAGTATCGCTTTTGCAGGGAAAACCATCCATCAGTTATTTTCAGATAAAGCCCTGGATGAGAGTACCATCAAGAAAGCGTATACTTTTGCATCTTGTTATCTCGAGAATATGGGAAATGGACGCTTCACAGTACATAAACTTCCCATAAAGGCACAATTAGCTCCGGTATATTCTATTTTGGTGAAAGATTTCAATGGTGATGGACGTAAAGATCTCCTATTGGCCGGTGATCTTTTTGGGGTTCGCAATGCACAGGGACGTTACGATGCGGGTTATGGTACGCTTCTCGAACAATCAAGAAATGGTAACTTCAAAAACGTACCATTACTTAAAGGCGGCTTTATCATTCGAAATCAGGTTAGGGATTTAAAATTGATAAAAGATGCCAACAGCTCCCAGCTTATTCTCACATCTGTAAATAACGATAGTTTAAAAGTTTTTAAAATTGCACATAAAAGAAGATAGTCATCATATAAACTAATACTTTACTACTGTTACTGCTTGGGTCGAATCAACTTAATTCGGAGAGATACTCACACCTTTAAAGACAGTAGCGATCATTTTCATATCATCAACATTCACTTAACACAAATAAATCACCATGAAGAAACTTAAAGTATTTCTGCTTCTATCATTTCTTTTTGTTATTTCTGCTGGTCCACTTATGGCGCAGCAATACAAATCGGAAAACCTGTTTTATTTAACTTCCAGTTTAGATGGATTTCAAAGTTTTAAAGAGCATGCCAGCGAAATCTCAATTGTGGTGCCGGCAGTATATAATGTCGATGGTTACGGGGTGATTGCCGGCTCCCTTGATCACAGAATCATGGATATCGCTAAAAAGAACGGCGTTAAAGTCATGCCACTCATCGGGACCATGAATCAGAAAAATATTCATAACCTGTTAAGCGATTCAGCCTCCCGGGCCCGAATGATCAATATGATGTTGTACCTTGCTAAAGAAAACAATTATTATGGCTGGCAGCTCGATCTGGAAAACATACATCTTACCGACCGTGACAATTACACTTCATTTTTTAAACAGGCCGCTGATTCCCTTCATAAATACGGATTTAAAATTTCCATGGCCGTTGTAAAATTTGATCGACCGACCCCGGAACCTGGTCACAGTGTCTCATACACTCGTTACGTGTATGAAAACTGGAGAGGGGCCTTCGATATCAAGGCATTGGCAAAAGCCTCCGATTTCCTTTCCCTGATGACTTATGATGAAAATACAGCACAAACCCCTCC
>DATFMK010000954.1:0-4633 GCA_035267005.1 Balneolales bacterium | reverse complement strand
TATCACAATGTCTATAATCCCCAAACGGGATTTATGGCACCCAAGCTTTATAATGGGAAATGGGATCCCAAACCCAATGAAGGGTTTACCGAAGGCAGTAAATGGACCTATTTATTTTGTGTAATGCAAGATATTCCCGGTATGATTAAAATGATGGGTGGACGTAAACGTTTTGCTGCCAAAGTGGATTCTGATTTTACCGGCGGACATTATGTTCATGATAATGAGCCTGATCATCATTACACATATTTGTTTGACTATTGTGGGGAGCCCTGGAAAACGCAGTCGTTAGTCCGTAAAAATACGATTGCAAATTATCACGATCGTCCGAGTGGGATCAATGGAAATGATGACTGTGGACAAATGTCGGCATGGTATATTTTCAGCTCTTTGGGATTTTATCCGGTTACTCCGGGGACCGATGTCTTTGCAATAGGAGCCCCTCAGTATCCTAAAGTAACCATGCAACTGGGACCCGATGATAATACCCATTCATTTACCATAATCGCGAAAAACTTATCTGAAAAAAATAAATACGTCCAATCAGTCGCATTGGATGGAAAACCAATAAATCATCCGTTTATTCATTATCAGCAAATCATGCATGCCAAGAAATTGGTTTTTGTGATGGGAGATAAACCCAATTATAATTGGAAATGAGAAACAATTAGCAATTAGCAATGTGTTTATGCACCAAATTAGCTCCGAGGAGTACCCGGTTTGTAGCTTAAAAACAAGAACCAGAAATCAGACTCCAGAGGTGCCGCCTTAAATTTTATAAAAATCGAATTTATAAATTCTTATCACCCCAAAAACCGGTTGATCAATTAACGGATCCTAAACGTTTGGCATATTTCTTTACGATATGCAGTGTTGTCGTATCAGAACTAAAAACAGAATTCAATCCTTGAGGCTCTTGCGGCGGGTCACCGGTGTAATCAATTCTATCGGCTTTCCACATATAATCGGATGTATGGGGCCGACCTTCACCACCAAATGCCCAAAAATTCACGCCGGATAACGGTGATCCATGTTTGGCTTCAACAGTCAGAGTGTCAAAAATCATAGAATAATACCGGTTCCGGTACGTCACAGGTGACTTTCGACTATATTGTTCCTTATCGCGGGGTAGCCCGAACTCTTCAACGACTAATGGTTTATTTAACTTTTTAGCCATATTAATGTGCTGATCGAGATAATGAAATGTCTTTTCTACTGATGGATGAAAAGTCTTTTTAGCATGAACAGCTTGATACCATCCCCAGTTTTTCGGCCAAATATGAATAGTGATGTAATTAATAGCAGATGAACGCTGTTCTTTTAGAAAAATACTTTTTTGCTGAAGCGTTCCAACCAATCCTTCACTTCCAGTTGTGACTAATTGTTGTGGAGCTAATTTGTGAATGTAAGTTGCTGTATTCCGAATCCAATGATAAAAATAAGGCAGAAGCGTGGTGTCTTTTAAAGAATGCGGATTTGGACGAGGCTCATTAGCCAATTCCCAAGCCATAATGGTCGGATCATTATAATATTTGATTCCAGTAATTGTGTTTGTCCGTGTTATAACATATTTGATATACTTCCGAAACATTTGTTTGGCGAGACTATCCTGATAGAAACTTGCCGAGTACGTCATAAATTTTTCCCATTGTCCGGAAGGTATCGGATGCGGAATTTTGGTCCCAGTGCTCCAGCTTACATATTGCGGCATACCGCCGGACCAATCCCAATAATTATTTAAAATGACAACGGCGTGCATATTTCTCTTTTTCATTTCCGAAAGCAAAAAATCCAATCCCTTGAATAATTTTTGGTTAAAAACACCGGGTTTAGGCTGGAAAGCCGGAGTGAGAGTCCGTTTGATAGCACATTTTTCTGAAGATGCCAGTATTCTCAGATTAGTAATGCCATTGTTCTTCATTTGGTTCAATTCCCGGACAAGTCGCTGTTTCCCATTGGGAACAACATTTGCACCCAAATAGGCCCCTTCCCAATAATTAGCCCCAATAAAACGATAGGTGTGATTTCCAATTTCAAAATGATCCCCGTTTACATGAACGAATTTTTGTGATGGTATAGGCTTTTTGCAAGCATTTAGATAAAGTCCGGTAAAGAAAATGAGTAGAAGAAATTTAAAACCTCTTAATAATTTCTGTGACATAAGGATCGTATTCGATTCGGCTTAATTTGGATGAAGTTTTTACAGATTCACCCGAAGCTGTAAAAGGTATTATCAGATAATGAAAATATAATATTTCCTGCGTTAAATCATTAAAGACTATCGGGATATGGTAAATAGCAATTTTTATAATAATATTGAAAATAAAAACAGAAGATCTATGGAATGGATAGACGGTACTTCAGAATCATTTTTAAATCTGGTTACGGAACAAACGTTCTCAGCTTATGAAAAAAGTGAAGAGCAGTTGCATGTAATATCTGATCAAAAGTATGGAAATAGAGGAGACCCTTTTTCGATATTAGAGAAGAATGATATCATTTTGTTTCAAGGTGATTCGGTTACCGATTGTGACAGAGACCGTTCTATTGTGCAACCCAATAATGAAAAAGCTCTTGGTGAAGGATATCCCGCCATTATCGCTGAATATCTTTTAAAAGAATTGAAAAATATGAATTTGAAATTTTATAATCGGGCAGTTGGGGGGAATGTCGTGCATCAATTAAATGAACGTTGGCAGGAGGATACGTTTGATATCAAGCCGGATGTTTTAAGTGTTCTTATCGGTGTGAATGATTATTGGTACAGTATAAATAGTGCTCATTCGAGCGCATTGGAAACGTATGAAAACAATTATCGTTCTTTAATTCAACGTACCCTCGAAGAGTTGCCTCCTGTTAAATTAATTATCGGTGAACCGTTTGCCTCGGTTGGTGGCAGTGCTACAAATATTGCCACCGGCTGGGATTGGGATTTTGATGTATTCCAAAAATATCGAGATGTTACTTTACGAATGTCGCGGGATTTCAATGCAATCTTTATTCCGTATCAATCCATCTTTGATAAAGCCGTTCAAAAACAGCCATTAACCTATTGGTCGATCGATGGGGTGCATCCGACCGAAAAAGGGAGTAGATTGATGGCTATAGCCTGGATTACAGCTATTCATTCTGCCGGAAATGAATAGAGTTCTTAAACCGATTATGAATAAGAAAATTTTGAGTATATATACAATTTTTAGCGTATAAAATAATTACTAATATGGTGTTCTTATTCAATTAGGATTAACAGGATTTAAAATGCGTAACCGTTTAATTATTATTTTTGTTTTACTCCTATTAGTGTTGGTGAGCTTTTATGCGGGGTATCAATTCAAGGGAAATTCTTCACCGAAGAAATCATTAAAAGTTGTTGGGGAGGTTCCAGGTTACACACTTACAAATCAGTTGGGGGATAAAGTTTCTTCTAATAAATTCAGTGGAAAAGTTAGGGTCGTTTCCTTTTTATTCCCTTATTGTAAAGAATACTGTCCGTTAATTGCCATAAATATGGTAAATTTAGAGCAGATATTGAAATCCGCTCATCTGACCAACAAAGTGCAACTTGTATCTTATGATGTGGATCCTGAGCACACCGGACCATCTCAAATGCGAGCCTTCATGAAAGAATATGGCTGGAATCCACAGAATACGGATTGGCAGTATTTAACGGGAAAACCATCCCAAATAAAGAAAATCGTTCGAAAATCCTATTATATCTCCTATCAGCAAGTCAGTGAAGCCACAGAAGATTCGCTTATCAATCTCGAGAAGAAACAAGGGACCTATGCTCCGTCACCGGAAGTTAGTAATAAACTGGCTGATAAGGTAAATCCCGATTATGATATCGCTCATAATGATGCGTTGGCAATTGTCGATACTAAAGGAAGAATTCGAAAGATTTACGATGATGCCGATCATGTGTCCAATCAACGATTACTACATGTGATAGATCAGCTTTTGCCGAATAAGAATTAATCGAAAGCAGTGGTTAATATTTGGAGAAGGCTTTGCAGAACCAGGGCTTTTGTTCAAGATCAAAGCTTGAACGACTTCGAAATCGCAGCATCCCGAATGCTTTCGGGATTCGAGGATTTCAAAATCGTGAAAATGCAGATATTGGACAAAAGAACGGCTTTGCATAGCCTTCTATAAATATTAAAAAAGTACCGATATCTTAGCAAGATTATCTGATCAAAATCGTGATGTTAACAAAGAGATAATATGATAATTGTCAATAAAGAAAGTATCATAATATTAACCATATGAGATTATTAAAATAAATATAATCTATAACTTTAATATATTATTTATGCAACTTATCCTATAATGAAAAATAAGGTAAATATATGGGATAAAACTTGATGTTATGTGATATAATTTTATGTATGAAGTGTATGGTAAAATAAAGTAGATTTTTTGCACGTCAATCATCGGTCGTGGTTTTTTCAAGTTAATGTTAACTATTAATCAGGGAAATTCTGATATGGAAAAATTGGAGCGACAATCTTTTGGAACGGACCCTATCGCTGTTAGAGAAAGTGATCATTATCAAGCGGAATATGTACGTAATTTTGTGTCAAAATGGGATTCACTGATAAATTGGGAAAAACGTGCTAAAGGGGAAGGTACCTTC
>DATFMK010000953.1:0-2847 GCA_035267005.1 Balneolales bacterium | reverse complement strand
AATTGAGAATAGCGTTCTTTTGTTAACAGCTTCATATGCATTGTTTCTTATGATATACGTGAATAATTCGAGTCAACTTTCAGGAGAACCCAATTCTCCTGCTATTTTAAATATTTTCTATTTAATTCAAATTAAATTAAGTGATATTCTATTCCGATCTTTTAAGTAGGAGATTATTATTCGGATCAGTTTCGTCCAGCATCTCCCGGTCGGTAATAAGTCGAACTCCTCTTCGAAAGGTTAGATAATACCACATCCATTCTAACATAACCCGGAAACGATTGCGGAAACCGATCAGATAAAAAATATGAATGAACGACCAAGCCAGCCAGGCAAGGAAACCGGATATTTTCCATTTTCGTATTTGGGCCACAGCCTTTGCCCGCCCGATCGTTGCCATGGTTCCCTTATCTATATAATGGAAAGGTTTTCGATATACCGGCGCGACATTTTTCTTTAAAATTTTGGCCACATATTTACCCTCCTGAATGGCAACGGGAGCCAGTGCGGGAAGTGGCTGATCATTGCCTGATTCCACATAATGTGCGGCATCTCCGATAACAAAAACGTTAGAATGTCCGGAAATGGTAAAGTCCTTGTTCACAACGACACGTCCGCTTTTATCCGTCTCGCAATGTAAGCTTTGTAATAAAGGGGAAGCCTGAACTCCGGCTGCCCAAATAATATTAGCCGATTTAATTTTCCTGTTTTTAGTGGTTACAAGTCGGTCACTGATATCCGTGACCGGGTTATTCAAAAGAATATCAACGCCCATATCTTCGAGTGTAGTTTGTGCCTTTTTCGACAGTATCTCAGAGAATCCGTTTAATATGCCAGAAGTTGCCTCAATCAGATAAATTTTTGCTTGATGGGGATGGATGTGACGAAAATCCCGCATCATGTTACGTTTTACGATTTCCGCGATTGCTCCTGCCATTTCCACACCAGTAGGACCTCCGCCGATAATGGCAAAAGTGAGATAGGGCTGTTGTTGATCCGGATCATTTAACTGTTCGGCTCTTTCAAGTGAAATCAGAATTCGTTCTCTGATATTCAGGGCATCGGACAGGGATTTAAGTCCGGGCGCATTCTGACTCCATTGATCATTACCAAAATAATTATAGCGGGATCCCGGAGCCATAACTAAATAATCGTAAGCTACAGATCTACCTTCACTTAGGATTATTTTATTCAAATCCTTCTGAACTTCGGTGACTTCACCAAGAATTATATCAACATTGTCTTGTTTGCTGAATAAAGCACGAATAGGAACTGCGATATCGCCGGCTGATAAGGCTGCGGTAGCTACCTGATAGAGCAGCGGTTGAAAAAGATGATGGTTATCCCGATCAATAATAGTTATATGCACATTAGCTTTTCGTAACGATTTTGCACAATTAATCCCTGCAAAACCACCACCAATGATAACGACATGTGATGTTTTCATAAAATCAGAGCTTAAATTTTTTAAAAATATAATTTAAGAAAAAGGTCAATAGCTCCGATTTTTACTTTTAATCTATAAGAAGGCTTTACAAAGTCTTCTATCAATTCATTTTGATCTTGACCTGATTTACAATTTCATTAATCTCATCCTTAGAGATATAATAATGTTCGTTACAATAATGACAGACCAATTCTTGTCCCTCATTATCAAAATCCTGTAATTCTTCAAGACTGATCATAGCAAGCGCATCTTTGAATCGGTTTTTATTGCATCTGCAGAAAAAGTGCACAGGATAGCGCTCCAATTCTTTAACTTTATAAGGTGCCATAGCGGCCACCATTAATTCGTCGATGTATTTATCATCATTGAAATATAATCCGACTTTAGAAAGCTGTTTGAGATTTTCTTCCAGCTGCAAAATCTTATTTTCCGGAGCGCCCGGCATCGCTTGTATCATGATGCCACCGGCTTCGAGTACATCACCATTTTTATCAATTTGCACATCAAGCGTCATGGCCGATGGAATCTGATCGGATTGCAGTAAATAATGCACCAGATCATCACTAACATTTCCAGAAATCAGATGAACGATGCCAGTTAAAGGCCGCGCCTCGTTGTAGAGAATTTTTGAGAAACTGAGCGTACCATCTCCGAGGCCTTTCCCAAGATCTGTTTCATTGTTATAATCGAGTTCGGCTTGGGGATTTTCCACATATCCGCGAATTTCTCCGGCGCTGTTTGCCTCAGCTTTCAGGGTTCCGATGGGACCATCACCTTCTATTCGAAGCTGAACCCGCTCTTCTCCCTTAAGTTCAGATGCCATCAGCATCGAACCGGTAAGAGCCCGGCCAAGTATGACGGTATTGAGCAAGGATAGTTGATGCCGCTCTTTAGCCTCCTTAACGACATCGGTTGTTTTAACAACTGATATCTTAAAAAATCCGTCGTTTGAGATTCCTTTAATGATGCGATCTTTGTTTAAAAAATCTTCTTTGTTAATCATGAGAGATAAAAAGATGAAAATAAATGATGATTCTTCGTTAAACGAAAACTTGGAAGATGATAATTCGGGATAACCTGTATCAGTCCATCTGAAAGATACAAATTATTACGTTAAAATTTTCTTCACTATTAAATGATATTAACGATTTAGAAGGGAGAAAGTTGTGTGAGATAGAGACTGTTGATGTTATTAAAATACTGTTTTAATGCTATTTATAAATAATAAAATTTGTTGAATATATCCTTATGATAGAAGGCTTTGCAAAACCAGGAATTTTGTTCAATATCAAAGCCTGAGCGACTTCGGAACCGCAGCATCCCGAATGCTTTCGGGATTCGAGGATTTCGAAGTCGCGAAAATGCAGATATTGGGCAAAAGAACGGTTTTGCATAGGCTT
>DATFMK010000952.1:0-7398 GCA_035267005.1 Balneolales bacterium | reverse complement strand
TCAGATTGTGGCGATTCGGATGGTGTGTCTTTACTTTTGTCGTATTCAATATTCAATGGTGAAGGGAGAGCTCTCCGGTTATTGGGTTGGTTCCTTCCGGTAAAGCTGTTATAAAGAAAACTACCCAGCATCTTTTTCAAGTCATTCATATCACTTCGCAATTCAACCAATGCCCGGTAAATCAATTCTCTATCGTGAGAGTTGACATCCTCCTTATTTTCTTCAGAAGGTTTCTCTTTCATTAAAATGGGCAGATTATCGGTAGAACCCAGATGTTGACGTCCCTTCAGATATTTTTGCAATTTTTCTGCCGTTATATATTGCGATTTTTCCAGAACGACCAGCTGTTCAGCTACATTACGCAGTTCCCGAATATTTCCAGGCCAGCGATAAGAGGTGAGTAATTCACGTGCTTCATCAGAAAAGCCCTGAAAAACAGAATCGTATTTAGCGGCATATTCATTTACGAATTTTCTGAAGATTGGGATGATATCTTCAGATCGTTCTCTGAGTGGGGGGATACGGATTTTAACGGTATCGAGTCGATAATACAGATCTTCGCGAAAGGTGTCGTTCAGGACGCCTTTCCAGAGATCTTTATTTGTTGCTGCGATTACCCGTACATCAGCCTTACGTAATTGACTTGACCCAACTCTGAAAAATTCACCCGTTTCAAGAATACGTAATAATTTGACTTGAACATTTTTAGGAGTGTCACCGATCTCATCCAGAAAAATGGTTCCGCCGTCAGCTTTTTCGAAATATCCATGACGAGCTTCATGAGCTCCGGTAAAAGCTCCTTTTTCGTGTCCAAATAATTCACTTTCAATAATACCTTCCGGGATAGCACCGCAATTAACGATAACTAAATTTTTCTGCTTACGCTTACTGAGTCCATGGATAGCACGTGCGGTGATATCCTTGCCGACCCCGCTTTCTCCCTCGATAAGCACAGTGATATCGGTCGGTGCAACCTGAGCGATTTTATCGATTACCTGTCTCAGAGCATGAGAATCTCCAATCAGGCCAAATTGCTCTTGAAATACTTCTCTATCCAATGTCTTTTATCTCTCTTATATGGTTTATCCGGTAATTATGCCATTGCATAATGGGTATTAAAATCGGCAATTGTTGTTGTTCGAATTGGTTTACCAATTAAAGTGGCTGCCGTGGAATCAATAATTTCGACTTCAACATAATCCCCAATTTTATAATTATCCCTGTCAAAAACGACCATTTTATTGGTATCGGTACGGCCATTTAATTGTTCATCGGAACGTTTGCTTGTGCCTTCCACCAGCACTATATGGGTACGACCTATTTCCTTTTTATTATTTTCTTCCTGAATACCTTGTTGCTGAGTGATGATTTCGGTAAGTCTTCTTTTCTTAACAGCTTCAGAAATATCATCTTCATATTTGCGATTGGCAAGCGTACGTTCCCGTTCGGAATAGGCAAACATATAAGCCAGATCATATCGCACTTCCCGCATAAGCGACAATGTATCCTGATGCTGTGCTTCCGTCTCTCCGCAGAATCCGGTGATAATGTCTGTAGATAGAGAAACGCCGGGGATGATCTCCCTCATCTTATAAATCAACTTTAAATATTCTTCGCGGGTATATGGACGCCGCATCCGTTCCAGAATTTCACTGTTTCCTGATTGAGCGGGAATATGAATGTATTCACAAATGTTAGGCCGTTCGTTAATGACATGCAGCAATTCATCCGGAAAATCTTTAGGATGCGAGGTTGAAAAACGAATTCTCATTTCGGGATCAACCAGGCTTGACTGATACATGAGTTCAGCAAAACGTTTTCCGTTATCATTATAGGAATTGACATTTTGCCCGAGTAAGGTGACTTCCTTATACCCTTTGTCGCTCAGCATCCTAAGCTCATCCAAAATACTGTTGATGGAACGACTACGCTCTCGACCGCGAGTGAATGGAACCACGCAAAAGGAGCACATGTTGTTACAGCCACGCATCACGGAGACGAAAGCACTTACTCCGTTCCCCGTTGTTCGTACAGGAGTGATGTCTGCATAGGTTTCTTCCTGAGAGAGAATGACATTTACGGCTTTACGTCCGTCTTCCACCTCTTCCAAAAGATTCGGTAATTCGCGGTAAGCATCAGGGCCAACGACCAAATCAACGAGTTTTTCCTGATCCAGAAAACGGTCTCTTACACGCTCTGCCATACAACCTAAAACGCCAACCACCATGTCGTTGTTCACGGTTCGTTTAATGGAACGGAAGTATTTCAAACGATCCCACACTTTACGTTCCGCATTATCTCGAATCGAGCAAGTGTTGACAAAGATGACATCCGCGTCTTCAGGCTGTTCGGTTGGTTTTAACCCGTTATCGAGCATGATAGAGTGAACAATTTCCGAATCAGCCACATTCATCTGGCAACCGTAAGTCTCTATATAAAACTTTCGATCTTTCAAAGTTCTCCTGTATTTTTGAGGTAATTTGGTAATTAGGGGTATTACTATTCTAAATTAGAACAATAATATACAAAATTAGTACGAAAAGGGCATAAAATGGGCGTTCCCATCAAGTATAGCAACATTCTCGTCAGATCTCGAAATCTAATGATACATTTTATGGATATCGTTCCTCATTTCAATCATATCCCGTTGACTCGTACCGATTTCTATGTGAGTTACGTTATCGGATGTTTCAATATTATGAGTTAGTGGATTCCAGAATATTCGTTGTTGATCGAGTCGTGGAACGAGATGATAGATGGAATCAATATCTAATTCCAAAATATCGTTGTGCAGTTCATTTAAAAAGTTATAAATCTGTTGCTGTAAAACCAGAATAGCTGATGAGATATTTAGTTGATCAAGCTCATCCTGATTATGCAGGATATTTAATACCGATTGTTGTTTATAAATAATTTTATGAATAGTTGATTGCAGTTTGTCCTTATCTACCTCGGGAACAAAATTCGATCGGTATTTATCGTGATTTTTTTTAAAGCGAGCTATTAAAGCTAAAAAAAGCAGTTGACTGGCACCCCAGAAAATAATATCCGGAGAGATGCCAGTTTCGGAATTACCAGCGTTATTTATTTCTTTGGCCATGTGTCAGGATTTTGTCTCCATTCATTCAATAACTGAATATCTTTTTCATCGACATACCCGTTTTTTTGTGCAACTTCTATCAGGGTTGGATAATCCGTGAGACAGTAAGCATCGATGTTATGATCTTCCAGTTTTTTATTGGCGATATCGAAACTATAGGTGAAAATGGTAAGTATTTGAAGGACGTCCGCACCAATGAAATTCAGTACATCCGCTACAGATAAGACCGATGAACCCGTAGAGATCAGATCCTCAATAATTACGGTCGTTTGGCCCTTTTTAACGCCACCTTCAATTTGATTGCCCATACCGTAAGCTTTCGCTTTGGCACGTACATAAGCCATGGGCTTATTTAAACGATCAGCAACCCAGGCGGCATGTGGTATACCAGCTGTCGCTGTTCCAGTTATGACATCAACCTTTGGTATCTTTTCACGGATATGGGTTACAAAATGATCGGCAATTTTTTCACGAATCAACGGATGATTCAAAGTCAAACGGTTATCACAATAAATCGGTGAATTCCAACCAGACGACCATACAAATGGATCGTTGGGTCGTAAAATCACAGCTCCTATTTCTAAGAGTTTCAATGCCAATTCCTCGGCGTATTGTTTTTCAATGATCTTCATAAAACAAATATTATTTTAAAAATGGTTGTTAATACGAAATAGTTACCTGAAATTTCTAAAGATTCAGTAATGATTTTTATAATCGAGCTTATGTAATTTTGATAATTATTTAATAAAAAGGAATATAAGGCTATTTAAGCACAAATTAGCATAAAATCCTGCCAAAAGGTCATCCATCAATATTCCCCATCCTCCTCGTAAATCCTGTAGTTTGTTTACACCGAATGGTTTAAGAATATCAAAAAGGCGGAAAAACCCGAATCCCACTAACAAAACGGCTACATTGTGGAACATATTACTATTAAAGTTAATAAAAAGAAAAGCAACAGATTGCCCCGCCCATTCATCCATCACCATTTGTCCCGGATCATCGCCCCAGGCATTAGTGCATGCATCGGCCGTCCAGAGTGTGATTATAGAACTGACAATTAAAAAAAGGAATAAAGATACGGTGCCGAAATGATATTGAAGAAGAAAAATGGGAATTAAAGCTGCCAGACTTGCCCATGTACCCGGTGCTCCAGGTAAGAACCCGAGATAAAAGGAAGTCCCTAATACCTTTTTAAATTTGTCCATTCCCTTTTTTTTTGAAAAATATCCCAATTAACATAAATATATTCTAATCCTGTGTAAACCGTAATGGCAACCACAATCCAAAGCAGCCACCCCATGACTGATGATTGGAGCAACTCGGCACAAAAGGGAGCAAGCGCGATATCCGATTGGGCGAAGACTCCCAATAGCAATACGGCATAGAGGAATAACATCTGAGTAAATGTTTTCAATTTAGCCGAATAGCGTGTTTGTATTGTAATGTTTTTGCGTTCCGCCCAAATACGTATTCCGGTGATCACAATATCCCGTGCATAAATAATACCAATGGCTAACCAGGGAAATTGTACAGGATTTAAAAAGGGTAAACAAGCAAATCCGGAAAAAGTCAGGACTTTATCTGCCAACGGATCTAAAAAGATTCCATAATTGCTTTGTGCTTCATAATTACGGGCAATATACCCGTCAAAAAAATCCGTTACGACGGCTACGGCAAAAACGGCAACACTTAACGACCTCCATACAATAGCGTTTTGCAAGTAGAGTGTCACAAAGATGATTGCTAAAATAATTCGTGAACTACTTAATATGTTTGGAACTGATTTCATACGGTAAAGGTATGAATAGTATATTCTTATTTCGTAATAAAAAGTAAATACTATCCGTGAATTGAAAAAGTTCTAATATCGATGAATTATTGGTATTTTGAAATTCTTTTACAGACATTGCTTATCCGTAAGATAAAGAATCAAAATTTATGATTGCGCATTTAATAACCATAGGTAATGAAATATTAATAGGTGATACGATTAACACCAATGCTTCATGGTTAGGGAACACCCTTACTGAAAATGGAATAAATGTCGAACGTGTCATTACCATTGGTGACTCACTCGATGAAATAATAGAAACCATTCGTCACAGTTCTCAAAAAGCTGATGTCATTATCACAACTGGTGGATTGGGTCCAACCCACGATGATATCACTAAAAAAGCGTTATGTAATTATTTTGATGTCGGAACAAAATTACATGAGCCAACGCTCAATTATATCAAAAAAATATTTAAAAAGAGAAATATACCGTTTTCCGATTCAAATTATGATCAGGCTCTTGTTCCTGAAAATTGTGAGGTTATGTTCAATAAATGGGGAACGGCACCGGGAATGTGGTTCAATCATGGAACTACATCAATTGCGGTTTTACCGGGAGTTCCTCATGAAATGAAGGAATTAACATTACAGGGAATCCTTCCCAGAGTGAGGAAAAAGATGGGAGACACCGGCTATTATTATGTGCACTATTTTAAATTAGCTGGTATTGGGGAAAGCTCACTAAGCGACCTGGTGATTGGAGATGTAAGTAAGTTACTGAAAAATGGTATTTCCATGGCATATCTGCCGGGCGGTCAGGGACAAATGATACGCATCAGCTGCATTAAGGAAACTCGGAAAGCTGCTGAAAGAGAAGTTGATCCTTTATTGAAACATATTCGCGAAAAAGCGAAAGAATATATTTTTTCTGAAGAAGCTGATGATACGATCAGCGCTGCGATTGGCCGTTTGTTGCGGGAACAGGAATTAACACTATCGACCGCGGAAAGTTGTACCGGTGGTTTGATTGCGAGTTTAATCACCGATATTTCAGGTAGCAGCGATTATTTTGAGGGCACCATTGTTTCCTATTCCAACGATGTCAAAATAAAAGTACTTGGGGTTGACAAAGAGGCTCTCATCGAATACGGAGCGGTAAGTAAGCAGGTGGCTTTACAAATGGCAAAGGGTGTTGCTGAACAACTGGAAACGGATATTGGGATATCAACAACCGGTATTGCCGGTCCCACAGGTGGTTCGCCCGAAAAGCCCGTTGGCACAATTTGGATTGGATATTGGTCAAAAAATGAGCATTTTGCCATCAAAACACAGCTGACAAAAGATCGTATTCTGAACAAGGAACGAGCTTCAGCTATCGCACTCGACGTCATTCGTCGCCGCTTAAGCGATATCGAGACATTACCCTATGCCTTAAAACCGATCTATCCGTGAAATACAAAGTACTTTTAACGTTTGCGATAGTACTTCTTTTTTCTCAACACGTTTGGGCTCAGTATGGTATTCCGGATTCATTGAAAAACCGGGTGCATCAATATCAGCAGTCACAGCAGGATACGGCCCATGTTAAAATCATACGTATTATCCCGATTCGGTATTTTAAAGAACCCGGTTTTCGCCTGATTACTGATGACAGCCTTAAAAGATGGCAACTCTGGACCAATCCGGTTGAATGGGAAAACCGGCAAAAAGGAGTGATCACCCATAGGTTGGGAGCTATGGGGAAAAATGACGGATATATTCAACTGGATCATGGTAATAATTACCGTAAAGTTTATTTTGATGGAATTAAGCTGAATGACCCGGTTTCCGAAAGTTTTAACGCGACGCGACTTCCTCAGCATATCATAAAAAATTATTATCTGGATACGGACGGTATTAATGCTGTGAGCAGAATTCGATCGTCAGATTTTTATGTTCTCAAACCGTTCACAAGGGTTGATTATGAACAGTCGAAATATGGTTATCGTAGCTTAAATGCGTTGGTAACCCAAAACGTTACCCGAAAAATTAACGTTTTAGCCAAATACTGGGGAAAGAGTGAGCAAGGCGTCTATAGCAACAGCAAATTTGTTGGGGATCAGATATTTGGGAAAGTCACGGATCATATGAATCATAAGATGGTGTGGAGTACATCTTTGCTTTTTAATGGGTGGACACAGGATCAATCTGATGGTTATGTGATTCAGCATATGAGTACGTTTAATTTTGACCGCCTAAATACACGTGCCAAAGTTCAGGGCGGAGGAGGTGGATTTTCGTCGGGAGTCCCTCCGCGGTCGAAAGTTAACAGTACCGTTGCAAAGACGACATTATACTTTCGGAGGGATACGACGCATCGTGCTAATTTCAGGTTAACCGGTTATTATCAAAGTTATCATCGTTTTTATGGAAATAGTTTGGATTCTGCTTTGGTAAGAAATCAATATCAGATATATCCGGCTGATTCCTCCAATTATAAAGTCAGGCGGTTTGGATTTTCTGCCCGGAAGACATTGACACTG
>DATFMK010000951.1:0-2882 GCA_035267005.1 Balneolales bacterium | reverse complement strand
AAAAAAGAACTCGGATTCGATGATAAAATGTTGGTTTCGGCTGAGTATTTTCATCTCTGGGTGATTGAAGGTCCTGAATGGATTAAGGAAAAGTTTCCAGTACATAAGGCCAATCTGAATATTAAATTCGTTGACAATTTACTCCCATACAGGAGAAGAAAAGTGCGGATCTTAAATGGGATTCATACAAGCATGGTTCCGGTCGGATATCTTTACGGACTTTCCACTGTCAGGGAATCTATTGATAATGATGTAGTTGGAAGCTTTCTCAGCAAAGCTTTGCATGAGGAAATCATCCCGACTCTCGATCTGACAAGGGAGGAGTTGACGGAATTTGCCAATGCTGTTCTCGACCGATTCCGAAATCCTTTCATAAAACATCAGTTGATTTCCATTGCCTTAAATTCCATATCAAAATATAAAGTCAGGGTTTTGCCTTCGGTATTAAAGTATTATGAAATAAATAATGAGCTGCCGAAACGGTTGTTGTTCTCATTAGCGGCACTCATTCGTTTTTATAAAGGTGACAGGAATGGCGAAGAGATTCCTTTAAATGATTCGGATGATATAATTATATTGTTTTCTGAAACCTGGAAATTAAATGATTATCAAAATATTACCCAAACAATTCTGGGTAATAAAAAATTATGGGAACAAAATCTGAATGAAGTTGATGGAATGACCGATCTTATATCCGGCTATTTGAAAGAAATTGATACAAATGGAATTGAAACAGCTCTTTCTAAAATAAACACTTAATTTTTTATGAAATCTATTATTCTGAACGAACCCGGAGATTTCGATCTGATAGACAAAAACTTTGACTTGGAATTAGCTTCTAATGAGGTGCTGATGAAAGTGCACCGAATTGGAATATGTGGAACGGATTTACATGCCTATGAAGGGAATCAGCCCTTTTTTTCATATCCGAGAATATTGGGACATGAACTGGGATTGGAAGTTGTGGAAATCGGAGATGAGGTTTCTAATGTTAAAGTTGGAGAGAAATGTACGATAGAACCCTATAAAACTCCCAATCCATCAGATCAGGCTGTCCGTAGGGGTAAAACCAATTGTGCGGAAAATATTTCAGTATTCGGTGTACATGAAGATGGCGGTATGAGGGAATATTTCAAATATCCGTCGGAATATGTACATCGTTCTGAAAAGTTATCTTATGAGCAACTTGCGCTTGTTGAGCCTCTGTGCATTGGATGCCATGGAGTTAACCGGGCTCAGGTTAGCGAAGATGATAATGTGGTGGTGGTCGGAGTCGGTCCCATCGGTTTGTCGACCATTCAATTTGCGAAGGCTACCGGAGCTAAAGTGGTGGCTTTGGAAATGGATACTAACCGGATAAAATTTTGTCGTGATGAATTAAACATCGAATGTGTCAATGCCGGAAGTGCCAATGTCGAAAGTGATATCAGGAAATGTTTTGACGGAGATTTACCCACCATTGTTTTGGACGCCACCGGAAATCCCAAATCTATGACAAAAGCGTTTGAATATGTGGCTCATGGCGGGATTTTAGTTTTCATCGGACTCTTTCAGGGAGACCTGACGTTTCACGATCCCTATTTCCACAAAAAAGAATTAACACTGATGTCCAGCCGGAATGCCTTACCGACTGATTTCGATCAGGTCATCCGGGATATTGAAGAAGGGAAAATCGATACGAATCCCTGGATTACTCACCGGGCAAAATTCGATCGGATGATCGATCATTTTGATGATTGGCTGCTTCCGGAATCCAAAGTTATAAAGGCGATGGTTGAATTGTAGAGCAGTTAACTGGTTTATTGAGTTATTTCGATTTTTGTTACTAAATAATACGGTCAAAAAGTAATTAACGTGAGGTTTGGATAAGAACCTGTAATTCGAACACAATAGGATAAAAATATAACCAGAATCAATATCCGGTAAACAATACAAAATTTACATCTGGATATTTTTATACAAATCTCAGGTATTTTTTAAATATTTCGTTTAGGTTCTTATTTAACGTTTTGGGACGCAGAGTGTCCCGTCTGGCGTTACACCCCTGAGGGGTATAACGAGATATCTTCATTCTCCCCTCGATTATCTCGTTACAGGGCTCTGCCCTGTAATGTTGCTTTGGACGCTCTGCGTCCTGGAACATGATTGGATATTGGTGCGAAGTGTTTAAATGGAATCGCAATTTTGTGTATTTAACGTCGGGTTTATATAAAAATTGGGAATGCGATTACAGCAGGATAAGGGATAACCGATATTAACAGTCAGGGGAAAAAATACTAAATTTACAACCTGACATTTTTATAATTCATTTCTTATCCAAACCTCACGTTAACTATGTATAATATTGAAAAAAATAAGATTTCATGAGTTTTAATAAAGATCCGCAAATCTTAATAATCTTCGCGAATCTTCTGTTAAAGAAATCGGCAGCTGTCGGAGCCTGTGAAATTAAAGCGAAACCCCTCTTTTCCAGGGAATAAAATCATCCTGATTTAACTGCATAGCCTTCGTCTTGACTTTGCCACTCGCCAAATCGATAATATAATCCAAAATATCTTCCCCCATCTCTTCAATAGTTTTTTCACCGGATATGACCGATCCCGTATCGATATCGATAATATCAGGCATGCGTTTGGCCAATTTACTATTCGAAGAAAGTTTAACCACTTGTGATACGGGATTACCGGTCGGTGTACCTAATCCGGTCGTGAAAAGAATGATATTGGCACCGGAACCGGTCATTCCAGTGGTACTTTCCACGTCATTTCCAGGTGTACATAATAAATTTAATCCCGATTTTTGAACGTATTCCGTATAATCGAGTACATCATTTACCGGGGAAGTACCACCTTTTTTGGCGGCGCCGGCCGATTTGATAGCAT
>DATFMK010000950.1:0-2229 GCA_035267005.1 Balneolales bacterium | reverse complement strand
GAAGACTGATTGAATTCTGACGGTTTCCCATCTGAGCGCAGAAAGCATAACCGCAACCCAGGGAGCCGGGAATGATGATATCACAAACTTTTTAAGGCTCTTGATATTTCCAACTTTGTTTACAGTATCTGACATTTTTTGAGCGCCCTCTGATTGCATATATATAGCAGTTCTATTAAATCTGGAGAAAACGCAATTTAGTTCGCATGCAAAATAGTTTAGCTGAAGATTCAATTCAAGTATGGGATAATAATGGTTGAATATGCATCCCATTTAATTTAAATATCGTGGAACCCACAACCATTCTGTTTAACTTATTCAAATGTCAGACTTTCGACAATTCTCTCAAAATTTTCGTGGTTCGCCAGGCTGGATGGATGGACAACCAAATAGACACACTGGTCGTTTTTGTACGAAGACACTACCACAGAGTTTACCTGATAATAATCCTGGTACACCCATTTTATATCAGTCCTGTAGGCATTCGTGCCACACTTTAACACTATTTCCTTGTTGCCAACAACCCTGACATCGGAACCTACCTGCCTGAGAATTTCAGCATAATAAATAGGTCCAAAATCCCTTAATTCGAGCTTTTCTGGTTTGGTAATCACATTCGCTGCAAAGTCGACCCGTTTCGGTATATTCATCCTCATTATTTGTCCCGGAGAAGTGACACGTTGCTTTTTGCTCCCAATAGGATACTCAAACATAAATTTTGGTGTCTTCGTCCGCCTGAATACGCCGTCCTTCGCCATGCCTTCTTCTTTGGATAACCAGACGAATCCATCTTGAAAAGGTATTGATATGCTTTTCACCAAATTATCAAGTCTTTCGGCTTCTCTCGAATTTGTTGGCAACGACTCAGAAGATACAATCGCAGGAAATATATATTTCATCGTTAATTCAAACGGAAGAGAAGTTTTCCCGCCGGGTAAGCCACCGGTAAATACCACAACCATATTCATCTCCGTTGCCACCATAATATACTGACCCATAGAGCCGATAGCAGAATAATTGCCGTCATCATCCACCCACCATTGATACCCGTATTGCAGAGCTGGTTTAGCTTCAATATGTCCACGCGTTGATTTTTCTACCCAAGAACTCGATACAAGTTGCTTCTTCCCCCACCTTCCCTTATTGAGGTAAAGCCACCCAATTTTGGCCATGTCATGGGGTTTTAACCACATCCGACCATATCCAACATCAATACCCTGCGGGCTTTTTTCCCAATCAATTTCTGAAATACCAAGGGGAGTGAATAGATTCTTTTCAGCAAATTCTCTGGTTTTCATTTTCGTTGTAGTGTTGATGATTACCGATAAAAGATGTGATAAGCCGTTGCAGTACTCGTATTTACTACCTGGAGGATGGACCATCGGTAGATTAAGGACATGTTGCCCCCAATCACCGCTGCGCCTCATTTCGAATAATCCTTTCCAATTGTAATGATGAGAGTCCCTGCAATCTAAACCAGAGGCCATAATTAACAAGTGCTCAAGTGTAATTGACCTTTTATTGTCACCTAAGCTATCAATTATATTATGCGGTAATAATTCAACAATAGGTTGGTCGACACTTTTTATATACCCTCTATCAATCGCTATGCCTATCAGGATCGACATAATACTCTTTGTACAGGAACGAATGATGTGTCTCTGGCCTTTTGAAAATGGGTAAAAGTAGGCATCAAGAACCATGTAACCATTTCGGATTATTGATATGTTATCTATGTTGTAACCTTTCATTTTTATTTCTTCAATAATATTGGCAAGCATTTGAGACTGCATACCTTGCTTTTCTGGTGTAGAGCTCTGCCATCCATCAGTCGGGTAGGTGTTAGCGGTGGCAAAGGTGACTGAGCAAAATATTAAAGCTACCAAAAAAGTAGAACCGAGAAAAATGGAATTCTTTATTTCTCTAAATTGTTTCATGGCATCCCTTTTAGTCATTGGATGAAAGGTTACAATGAAATGGCACAATCCAACCAGTCGGTATTATATGATATTAATCTTAAGTATACTTGCATAATGGTTGAATCCCATCGTGCTCAACAATACATGATGGTATCGTTCAATTTCGACCTGTCTAAAATTGGTTTTCTGCATTATATCAGAAACGTGGTCAGGCACAAGATATTGGGGTTAGGCAAAACCCGTCCCGGGTCCATGTATATGGAGATGATATGCAATTTGTTACGATTTAAGATATAATTTTTATATCACA
>DATFMK010000949.1:0-10017 GCA_035267005.1 Balneolales bacterium | reverse complement strand
TCCATAAAATTTTGTTAATTTCTAAAATTTGGGTGTTAACATATCATGGTTATATCTAAGAAGGTTTTCAAAACCGTTCTTTTACCCGATCTCTGTATTTTCGCGACTACAAAATCCTCAAATATTAATATGCCGCGGTTTCGAAGTCTCTCGGGCTTTGATATTTAACAAAAGCCCTGGTTTTACATAGCCTTCTCTAATTTAATCTGAGTTCAAGTTATCCCGTATTATTCACCAAGAAATTTTATCGAATTCACTTTTCTTTCCAAAAGGAATATTGCAGTATTTTTTCGATAAACCTAATATTTATAATGTGATAATAAAAAAAAGGATTACCGGTCCTCCACTGCCGATAATCCTTTTTGATAGAATGGTTAGATTAGCTTTATACCACTTTATCTATCCATTTTTGTAATAATTCGTTTTCCTTTTTAATCGCTTCCGAATTGATCAATCCACGCATCAGTGCCAACGTAACAGAACGTGTTCTTGGACTAAACATATAGCCCCATTCTTCTGTGGATAGCTGTTCATCGGTCACACCCAATTTTTTAAATAACGATGATAACCTATTTTGCACTCCCCTTCTTGTTATGAAACGACGATTAGCAATCGCATTATCCGATAAACCCAATGTTAAATCAACCAAGGTCTCGTACTCCACGTCGGTCAAACCTGTGTTTTTATCGAACGTTGTAACTTTCAATTTTCTGATTTTTGGATCAATCCAACACTGATCATACTCAAGTATATACTGAATGGCATTCAAAATTTGATCGTCAAGAGCCGTTTTTATGATGAACCCATAGATAGCATCTTCCGGAACAATAGAAAAAAGTTTTCGAACATAAAGTTCATCTGCAAACTGACTCCAAAATAGAATACGTTGATTATTATTTTGACTCCATACTTCTCGTGCAACATCAATACCGTTACTGCTGTCAGATAATTGCAAATCGAAAATACATAAATCGGGATCTTTTCTTTCCAGTTGATTGAGGGCTTCCTTACTTGTAGCAACATCAATAATATCACCCGTACTATCCATCGATCCCTGCATCAAATCCTTAAGATATTGACGGTGCAGGATATCATCATCAAGTATGAGTATCGTTTTATTTTTTAAAAAAGACATATTGTCTATATAAATATCATTTATGTATTGCTCCTTAATCACAATTCAACAGTCCTCAATATATTTACTTTACAACAAATCAACAGAAAAAAATAGACCTTCTCTGGTATGCGGCCAAAGAAGGTCATAAAAGAATGCTCAATTTAGAGGTTCCCCCTGGACCTCTAAACTACGTCATCTCTTGATCATCTCTTGTTCCTCGTAGGAATAAAAGAAAGTGGATTAAACATCTTGATCACTAATCATGATCTGTGATAAACTTCGCTAAATTTATATCCCATAAATAGGTACAAATTCACTAAAATGAATAAATAGTTTACACATATCGATAGTGTTAATTTACACAGTGTCGATTTTTTTTAATTAAAACCTTAATTAAATACTTATTGTAAAGTATTATTTAATATTATCCTACTAAAATAGTCATACGAATTAATGACTTGGGTGGCTGTCGGACTTAGGTTATAAAAACGAAAACTTGTTAATTTGAGACCGGTTTCGGGGTCTTCGGAGGCGAATAGTGGTTCTATTTAACGAAAAAGAGCGCGGATTATGGCCAAATCTAACGAATTTGCAGTAGATTTATTCAAGTCCGACTGACTCCTGGTATCATACACTTAATTTTTGTACGATGTGTATGCCATCCCTCACGGTCAGTAAAATATTTTGTACCCGTGCATCTTTAGCAATTTTTTTGTTTAACTGATCGATGGCTTTGGCTTTATGATCGGTAGGTTGTAATACGGTGCCACTCCATAATGCATTATCAACTATCAAAATACCGCCTACTTTTAATTTTGGCATAATCAGCTCGTAATATTCCGGATAATTTCCTTTATCCGCATCCATAAAAACCAAATCAAACACTTCATGTAATTTCGGGATGGTTTCTAAGGCGGGACCCATCTTAATCGTGATTTTTCCCCCATGTGGACTTTTAGTAAAAAATTCTTCCGCTATTTTACGATACCGGTCATTTGTATCACACGTTATGATTCGACCATCATCCGGCAGTGCTTCTGCCATACTTAAAGCAGAGTATCCCGTAAACATCCCGATTTCGAGTATTTTTTTGGCATGACTTAAACGAATCAGCATTTGTAATAAACGTCCTTCTACCCTCCCACTCAGCATCTGGGAATATTCCAATCGTTCGTTGGTAGCTTTAACCACATTTTTCAATAATTCTGATTCCTGAGTGGTGTGATCATACGCGTATTGTTCAATATCTTTGTTAACCAATTCCATAACTTCCTTTTTTTAGTCTTATTTTAAAAACCAATATGCCGAGAATTCTGGCTTTATAATCATTGTCGAGTAAAATCAATAAAACTTGTTAAAATCTGATCATCATACAACCGACTTCATTCCATCCGCTGAAAATAGAGCTTTTAGCAGAATTTTCGGCTTTTATGTCAAATGGTTATTTAAAGTTCGATTTAAAAATGTCTGGATTCAACAAGAGTATCAACCGGCATCCGATTCCCAAACCGTCTATTTTATTAACCATACAACCTGGTGGGACGGCATCATTCCGCTACTTTTAAACGAATATATTTTTCATCAAAAGGCCCGGGCAATGATGGAAGATAAGCAATTACGAAAATATCCTTTTTTTAAATATATCGGTGCTTTTTCAGTAAATAAAACCGATCCCCTTAAAGCAATAGCTTCATTACGGTACGCTATGAATTCGCTTCAAGAAAAAAATACCAGCCTTTTCATTTATCCGGAAGGTAAGTTGATCCCTGAATATGTCAATCATTTGACATTTGAACCTGGTATCGGTTGGTTATATGATCATTGTCCAAATTGTGATTTCGTCCCGATTACAATTTCTATTCTCATGTTACGGGGAAGTCAACCAGATCTTTTTATCAAAATTGGTCAGCCGGTAAAAAAGGAGTCAAAGGATTCCAATGTAAACAGCACGAGCTTTTTGGAACAGTGTTTAACGGAAGAATTGAAACGTTTACATCAAAAGGCCAATACGGAAAAACCTGCTAAATTTTTCAGAAATTTTTTCTAATTCAACTTACCAGGTCAGACGATATAATGACGCAATTCGCTGTACGGCATGTGTTTTATCATCAACATAGCGATACCTCATATGAATAAGCGGCCAAAATATTTTTTTCTGAATCCGGTTTGGTTTTATGTATTCTGCTATCCCTGAGGTTCGTTGAATAGCCGGGTAACCGGGAAAATGTGCAATAGCCTCAGCAATAAAACGCTGGTAAAAAGGTCCTGAGTCGACAGAATCAATCAAGTTTATTTCAATTTCGGGGTAATTATGCTCATCGATTTTAAATTGCAGACGTCTGGCTGTTTTTAATAAGAACGGATTAAAACTGTAATCATCTAACATAATTAATGAAAAGGAATGTATCATTTCACCATTTTCATCAATCCACCATCCGATTGATTTATTATCTTCTTTATCATCCGTTTTATAAAAAATGAAGGTGCCATTTGGGAAATGGAATCGTCCCCAATACCAGCCCGTCATTTCATGCAGAGGTTTATTGCCAAAATTGTGATCATGATAACCCTGACCCAAAAAATCGATCTTATTTTCACCCTTACCTTTTGTTTGAATGAAAACGGAACCCTGCACAGCTGCCTGTGATTGTAAAATGAACCATTTGTGACCATTTTCAACCTCACTTTCCATTGTTGCGGTTGGAGTCTCATGACTGAAAAAAGTCAAATCACTTTCGATATGATCACCACAGGGCAATGTCTCATCCAAATTTAAATAAAATACGCGTTGTTTATCCTTAATTTCACCTTTCAAAGTGCTCTGACCAATGCGGATAAAAACACGATCAACAGCAAACTCACAATCATCCCCTTTAAATTCGCTAAGACTGTAATAAATGGTAGTATCCCGATCGTATACAGAAATACTCATCCCCGGATGTGCATGTGCTAACGCCTGATCTGATGACGTCTCCTTTTTAAAAGAGTTAATATACTTAGTTGAAAATGGTATCCCTTCATAAAATATAATGACCAGCCGGTATTTATCATGGATATCCACAGCGTCGAAATACCACCATTCGAAGGAGCCCGGTTGTTTTTTGATATGTTTGCTATCCATTTTAAATGAGCTAAGTATATTCATGCCACAAAAATAAAGAAATTGCTTGAAATTGACTACATTCTACATCTGTGATGACTTTTGTCCGGCCATATTTTAACGTGAATTCGATATAACTATAGACTTATTTTGTTTCAACTCCACGTTTGTAAGATCTCCCACCCAAAAAACGGGTTCGCGTCATATCGACCGGAAGGAGAAATCTTCAAAGTAACAGATTCATTCATAGACGCTGTTTTTCAAAGATTTTATTTCGAACTCACGATATTTTCGACGAATAAGAATAATTAAATTGATTGATCATTTTTAAATTCCGCTTAAATACACGGAACGCCATTGCTAATTATTGACTTTCAATTATCTTGCGCATTAACAACTTCATCTGGTTCAGCGATCCATGCTCATTATACTTATTTTTGATACAGCAGTTATATGCCTCGTATCCATCATATTATCACGAAATTATTTTACATTCGAATCAATACGTGCTAAAGATTCTTTATTTCAAAATTCCCAAAAAGCTGAACGGGATGTTAAAGTAAGTGTCTGTATTCCAGTCAGAAATGAAGCAAATACGATACGTAAATGTGTGGAATCTATTATTGTTCAGGATTACCCGAATCTGGAGATTTGTGTTTTAAATGATCAGTCCACAGATGAGACCCCTACTATCTTAGAAGAATTAAAATCTAACTATCCCGAACGTCTTCATATTTTTCAGGGGGAACAAAAACCAGATGATTGGGTGGGTAAACCCTGGGCATGTCATCAATTATCACTTGTAGCACAGGGTGAAATTCTCATTTTCCTGGATGCGGATGTTTGGATGGAGTCGAATATTGTATCCGCTATAGTTCATCGTTTTAATGAGTATCAATTAGGTGGACTTAGCGTTTGGCCGCAGCAAATCATGGGAAATTTTTGGGAGAAGGTGCTGATTCCCATGTTGTATTATGTCTTGCTGGGATTTCTTGTCACTGATTATGTAACACAAACGCCAAAATGGCTACCGGCTTACTTTCGTTCACGCCTTTCTACTCTTTTTGCAGCGGCTAATGGACAGTTTATGGCATTCACAAAATCCGCATACGAACAAATCGGCGGACATCAATCAGTAAAAAATGAAATTGTTGAGGATGTTGAATTATCCCGTCAGATAAAAAAAACCGGCTTAAAATTACGTCTTTTCCACGGTGTGGGAGGTGTTTATTGCCGTATGTATGCAAATAAATCAGAAATACTGGAAGGATTTCGAAAAAACTTTCTGGCAGGTTTTCGCTTCAATATCATCCTGTTCTCAGCAGCGGCAATATTTCACATTATGGTCTATGTCCTTCCCTACATCACTTTGATCATATCCATTTTTGGGGGTCAATTACTAATATTGGCACTGTCTTTATTGGTTATCCTGATCACCATCTTTCAAAGATTGTTTCTTGCTAAATGGTTTAAATGGGATCTTATCTATTCATTTACACATCTAATAGGTGTTTCATGGTTTCAGTATTTGGGAATACTTTCTATTTCTGATTTTCTTATGAACAGAAAAGTCAAATGGAAAGATCGTCCAATTACAATAAAAAAACCGGATCTTTGACAGACCCGATTTTTTTTAATTTTACCAATTCGCGCTTATTGTTAAATAGACGTTTCTTCCTGGATTCGGGAGATCACCAAAACTCAGATGATTATGATAATAGCGATCAAAAATATTATCGACACCACCAATAAGCCGAATCCCGGAATAAATTTTATAAGAAGCACTGACATTATACACGGTATAACCATGCGTAATATCTTCTAATGTAGTTTTTTTAGCGATTCGATCTTGTTTGGTGGCATAATGCATATTAAAATCGATATTATATTTCGGTTTGTTGTATTGCAATCCGACAATACCATGAAGTGGTGGAATTAACGGCAATGGTTCATTCAGAGTTAAATTTTCACCATACGTATAAGAAGAATTAGAATACAATTTTAAATCGGGTACAAATTTCCACCAGCCTCTGAATTCGGCTCCCCACATAATGGCCGAGGTAATATTTTCGTAATCCTTTACTTTTTTACCTCCGGAGTTTTTGATAATTACCCCCATGATATGATTATGCAGCTGATTCACATAAACATCACTCTTAAATCCCCAGTTATTTTGTTGAGATTGAAGAGATAATTGTGCCTGATAACTGTCCTCAGGTTTTAATTCAGGATTACCATCATAAAAGGCGCCATCGGTATTATTATAGATCATATGTCCGTAGCTTTCTATTTGAGTTGGTACCCGCTGAGCTTTAGCCAAAGATAATTGCAATTTAGTATTACGTATCACATCATAACTCAGACTTGTACTTACGCTATAAATGCTATAATTCTTTTGAGGAGTATTAATATTGTACTTCTGCTCAAAATAGGCTCTTTCACCAGAATTGGTGATATTCCGACTCGAAAAGGTGTAGCGACCTTCAGCCGTCCATTGTAAATGATCTGAGAGTTGCTGATTGTAATTTATACTATTTTCAATCTGATGCAGCGACACATCCCCTAAATTCAACATATATTTATTACTCATTCCTTTCATCATACTCAGCATTTTCATGTTACCGAAGGCATTCAGATGATAGTAATGGATATGAACTCCAAGACTTTTAGTAGAACTTGAAAAAAGGAGATCCTCGTTGGCGCCCATTGTTGTTGTTCGGCCAAACATATTCATGTGCATCATCGGCATCACACTTCGATGCATCACATTTCGATTAAAATCATCCATATGATGACCGATATGGTTAAAGTAGATTTTACTGTTTATTGAGTGCAGATATGGACTATTAGGTTGCCAATTTAAAGTAGCACTCGCTATATCAGCATCCGCTTTTCTGGCATCCATTATGAGAGCAGGATAGCCTATGTTTCTGGCAAAATCGCCGATGTATTCAATATTAAGCCGTTTATTATCCCCAATTTTGCGACTCGCACTGCTATTTACATTAACTTTGGAATAGCCCGAATTATGAATTACGATACCATCACCGGCCCGGAAATCTCCGGCTTTTCGATAAATAATAGCAGCTCGACCGGCCCACTTATCCTGATTAAAATTCATCGATGTTTGGATATTGCGCATATGAGATACGGCCTCGTAAGAAAGCATCGTATTTCCACTCACTATTTTCCCACTATACGATGGCTTAACTGTTTGTAAATTGACGGATCCACCGATATTGGAGTCATTATTCAAATTAAAAGCTCCTTTTGAAACTTGAATCTTTTTCAAATTATCCCCTTCCACATAAGCTGTACTTGGATCCATCCCACTCACACAAGCTCCAACTATTTTCATCCCATCAACAAGCACGCCAATCTGACCATTTTTCATACCCCTGATCACAGCTTGACGTGCGTAATTTGCTCGTTGAATCAGACTTACTCCTTCAACACTGGCCATAAGCTGACTTACAGCACCTGATTTCTGAGGATGATATTTATTGAGCGGATTTTTCCCGTTTATACGAGCTTTGACTAAAACTTCATCTTTCGATTGTATAGTAGTCGGAGTTAATTGTATGACGACATTTTTAAAACGGGGTGCATCCGATGGAATCGTCCATTTTTTTGAGCGATACCCGATGGCACTAATTCGAAGAATTTGATTTTTGGATGAGACTTTCAGAGTAAAATAACCCTCATTATTACAAGCAGTGCCTTTTGTCGTACCCATAATTTCAATAGCTGCATAGGGTACCGGGTCTTGAGAACTGCTGTCAATGACGCGTCCCGAAATCTCACTTTGCTGAGCATATAGGTTATTTGCTGAAAATAATATTACGAATAGTAATAGAATTTTTTTGATATAACGATTCATCACTTTATGATATATTTATATTGTTGTAAATAATTATTAATTATTTATTTAACATGTTTTTAAATTAATTTTATTTGGATGATATTTCCCTCTATATGGATGGATACCATAAAACAATAGTCTATAATTCTTTATAGTTATACACTTATATTTTATAAACCATTTCTATTATTGACCGATAAAACGGTCTTTAATAACAGGTTATAAGACATTCAAAAGACTATAATTACAGAAATAGAGGGTTCGTTATACTCAACTGTGGTGGGCGAAATATCCTGGAATAATATTCCTGAGATACCAAATAGACAGCCTCTTTATATTTTACTGTGATAGGATCAATGATAACAGTCGTCGAATTCCTTTTGTTGATTGTCTTAAAATCGGATCTGGTTGTGATCGTACCTTCATGTCTTTCGGGTAACGGTTTATTTATACCACACACCATATCCCGTTTTTCATGTTCTTGCTTACTTAAATGATCTTCCATATTACACATGCATTTGCCATAATTCAGTTGACAAAAACAAAAGTTACTGGAACATTGCGGATGTAAGTTCATGCTGGAAAATAAATAGTGATATATAGGCACGACACCCATGATACCGAAAAGAGGTATGATTAAAATGAATATAGTAATTCGTAAAAATAATCTATGATTACGTAAATACCTCAAAAATCCTACAAGCTAATAATAATTTCAAATCCTAATTAAGACAATCATATCCTAATTTAGGGAAAGTTTGTTTTTCAGACAAATAAATTTTGGCCATTTTATAATTATGAAAAGCTAATATTTAAAAATTATCCTACCTCTTTATAGGGTTTAACATTTCTTTTTTACTTACAAATGTTCATATTGATAATAGGATGAAGCAGTTAATAGAAAAATATGTACGATATTTAAAAATTGAGAGAAATGCATCGGAATATACGATCGTTTCTTACCAAACCGATTTAAATCAATTATATGTTTTTTGTAAAAAGCAGCTTAATAAGCAAAACGAAGAAATAACCGTCGATCAAGTCACCAGGTATATTCTTCGTCTCTGGATGGGAGAGTTATCCGAAAAAAAATTAACAAGAAATACAATAGCCAGGAAAACAGCAGCAGCACGATCATTCTTTAAATATTGTTTTAAAAGAGGGTATATATCTTATAATCCGGCTCAATTACTTATTCTGCCAAGAAGAGAACACAAAATTCCCCAAACAATGACGGTAGATGATATTGAAGATATGTTGAATTTAGTCGAGATGGATACCCCCTGGAATATTCAACAAAAAGCGATTCTTGAATTATTCTACGGAACCGGCATTCGTTTGAGTGAATTGGTAAATTTGAAAATAATGGATATTGATTTTCGTCAACAACAAATTAAAATTATAGGTAAGGGAGCAAAAGAAAGGATTGTGCCCATAGGCACGAAAGCAACAACATATTTAAAGCTTCATTTAAAAAACAGGAGAAAATTATATAGTAAAGCTACAGACGAAAAGGATTATAAATCCGTTTTTTTAACTAAAAGAGGGAAAAAGATTTATCCCCGCGCAGTTCAACGAATGGTAAAATATTTCATCAACATGGTCAGTGAAATCACACAAAAAAGTCCGCACGTGCTACGGCATAGCTTTGCAACACATATGCTCGACCGTGGTGCAGATATTCGTGTGATCAAAGAATTTCTGGGCCATGCTAATTTGAGTGCTACTCAGATCTATACTCATACCAGTGTTGAGCATTTGCGAAAAGTTTACGAATCGGCTCATCCAAGAGCCAAATCCTGATAATTATAATTGGTTACTCACACAGGAGGTTTATATGAACACAACAATCACCGCAAGACATTTCACTGCAAGCGACAGACTTCAAGAGTTCGCCACCGAGAGCGTAGAAAAATTGGAAAAATATTATGATGGTCT
>DATFMK010000948.1:0-4156 GCA_035267005.1 Balneolales bacterium | reverse complement strand
AAAAAAGATCTGAAAGTAAATATGGAAGATAATATGCTGACCATAAATGGTGATCGAAAAGTAGATGAGACGCATAAAGGTGAGGGATACTATCGTCGCGAGCGTGCTTTCGGTAATTTTTATCGTGCGTTCACGATACCCAAAGCTGTCAATGAGAGCAAAATTGAAGCCACTTTTAAAGATGGTGTTTTAACGGTTAATATTCCGAAGGTTGAAAAGAGTAAACCTCATCAAATAGAAATTAAGTAATGCAGAGTATTTTCTTAACCTGGATTATACACCAAGAAAATTCGTTTTAAAAGCGAATAACACGGGTTAGGCTTGTTTATTTGATAACAAACAATTGTGCGTTCAAATGATCCGACAGTAAAAAAATCCGGTTGTCAGAAATTAAACTTATATGGGATGAAAGATGACGGTATCCAACATTACTTGACTACTGGTGTCATTAAGTAATTCAGATATAGGACTGATAACCGGATTATATTTGGGGGGGGAGAAATTCAAGTAAATAAAAAGGGTGAGTGCAGCAAGAAGATATCAAATAAAATATTGACGGTTAATCCTTGAGGAAATGGGATTACAAAATGAATAGAGATAATACGTACATTCGATGGTTTGATAGTCTATCATTAAAAGATAGTTCTATAGTCGGTGGTAAAAATTCATCTCTTGGTGAATTAAGAAATTTGATGTCGAAAACGGGAATTCAAGTACCGGATGGATTTGCAACAACTATAGAAGCTTATCATAATTTTATTAAATCGAATGAATTAGGGAAACCCATTCAAAAACTACTGGAAGCATATAAACAAGGGGAGCTATCTCTTGCGGAAACCGGCCGTTCCATTCGGCGTCTATTTAATGGAACGACTTTCCCAGCCTATCTCGCTGAAGAAATCCGGGCAGTATATAAAGAGCTATCTCATCAATATGACGCCGAGGAAGTGGATGTTGCCGTTCGCAGTAGTGCCACAGTTGAGGGATCGAAAAAAGCCAGTTTTGCAGGACAATTGGAAAGCTTTTTAAATATTTTAGGTGAGGAAGATTTATTGGAATCCTGTCGGAAATGTTATGCCTCATTGTTTACTGACCGGGCCATAGCTTATCGTGAGAAACATGGTTTCGCTCACGATAATGTCGCCATTTCTATTGGAATTCAAAAAATGGTTCGATCTGATAAAGCAGGGGCCGGTGTGATGTTTACGGTCGATACGGAAAGTGGATTCCCTGAAATGATCCTGATTAACGCATCCTGGGGTTTGGGAATTAATGTGGTACAGGGAAAAGTAAATCCCGATCAATATGCTGTTTTTAAACCTATGATGGATAAAAATAACTATGTTCCCATTATTGAAGAGAAAATGGGTTCGAAGGATAAGAAAACCATTTATTCAACAGGTGACAGCCGGCGTATAGAAAGCGTTCATACCCCAATCATTGAACAGCATCATAACGTTTTAAATCATGATGAGATCCTGACTCTTGCCCGTTGGGGAATAGCTATAGAAAAGCATTACAAACAACCGATGAATATTGAATGGGCTAAAGATGGAATTTCTAATGAAGTATTTATTGTTCAGGCTCGTCCCGAAACCGTCCAATCCCGATATGACAGTAAGATTTTTACTTCCTATAAGCTTAACGAAGAAGGAAAAACAATCTTAAAAGGACTCAGTATCGGTAACGCTATTGCCAGTGGACGTGTCTATAAAATTGATAAGGTTGATGATCTCAATTATCTGACTCCCGGTTGTATCATTGTTGCTGAAATGACAGAGCCAGACTGGGTTCCATCCCTACATAAAATATCAGGTATTATTACCGATTATGGTGGCAGGACCTGTCATGCCGCAATTGTTAGCAGAGAACTGGGTATTCCGGCAATTGTAGGAACCGGTGATGCCACTCAAATTTTGAATAACAATCAATATGTAACCATTTCGTGTGCCGGGGGGGAACAAGGTCTGGTTTTCGAAGGCAATCTGGATTATACGGAAAATGTAATAGAATTAGATAAAGTACCCAGTACTAAAACGGAAATTATGCTAAATATGGCCGATCCTGACGGAGCTATGAAATGGTGGCGTCTGCCGGTTGATGGTATTGGATTAGCACGAATGGAACATATTATTGAGCGCCAGATAAAAATCCATCCGTTGGCTCTGGCTCAAATCGATAAGATCAAAGATCATCGAACACACCATGAAGTGCTGGAATTAAGTAAAGGTTATACTGATAAAAAGGAATATTTTATTGATAATCTGGCCAGAGGAATAGCAAAAATAGCCGCTTCTCAATATCCTCGTCCGGTCTTAATACGTATGAGCGATTTCTTATCCGATGAATATGCCAGGCTTATTGGTGGACAAGAATTTGAGCCGATCGAAAAAAATCCATTATTGGGATGGCGGGGAGCTTCCCGTTATTATAGCAAGAATTACCGTGAGGGATTTGGTATGGAATGCCGGGCAGTCAAAAAAGCTCGCGAAGAGCTGGGGTTTGATAATATTATCATTCTGATCCCTTATTGCCGCACACCTGAAGAAGCCGTTAACGTGTTGCAAACCATGAATCAATTTGGCCTGAAACGCAATGAGAATGGATTACAGGTTTATATGATGTGTGAATTGCCCTCGAATGTAATACTGGCCGAAGAATTCACCCGCCATTTTGATGGTTTTATGATTAATACCGACAGTCTCTCACAAATGATTTTAGGAATCGATACCGATGCACGTGAACTTTCTTTCCGATACCGGGAACAGGACAAAGCGGTGAAATATATGATCAATGATTTCATTTTGAGAGTACACAAGGCGAAATGCAAAGTTGGGATCGGGGGAAAAGTGATTAACGAAGATCCGGATTATATCACATTCCTTGTAGATTCTGGGATCGATTTCCTTTCATTAAATCCGGACAGCATATTTGAAGTCATACAGAGAGTTTCGGAAGCGGAGAAACAGAACAGGATAGTCAGTAATGTATGAGACATCAGATGGATATAGTTATGGAAACCAAAAAAGTGAGATTACCAATGAGGTGCTGACCTCCAATTTTGGGCGGGTTATTTCAATCAGGGGAAGCGTGGTGGATGCCAAATTCCCACATGCCTTACCCGAAGTTTATAATTTATTGATCACAGAAGGAGATCCTCAAATTAAAATAGAAGTCGTCATACATCTCGATGCTGAAACGGTTCGGGGAGTGGCAATTACTTCCACACAAGGCTTAGCGAGGGGAACAAAAATTTTAGACACGGGAAATCCCATTCGTGTTCCAGTCGGTGACCGGCTTCGGGGACGCGTATTTAACCTGTTTGGAGAACCTATTGATGGTAAAGCACCTTTAGAAGGCGGTATCTGGCGATCCATCCACCAAGCGAGGGTCCCGTTATCTCAACAATCCACAAGTCAGGAAATCTTAACAACCGGGATTAAAGCGATAGATTTGTTATCCCCTTTGGAAAGAGGAGGCAAGGCCGGTATGTTTGGCGGTGCCGGTGTGGGAAAAACCGTATTGATCATGGAGCTTATTCATAATATGGTGAAAAAACATGAAGGGATCAGCTTGTTTTGTGGAATTGGGGAGCGCTGCAGGGAAGCCGAAGAGCTTTACCGGGATGTCAAAGAAGCCAATGTGTTAGAAAACAGTGTGCTTTTATATGGTCAGATGAACGAACCCCCGGGCGCTCGTTTTAGAGTAGGACAATCGGCACTGACCATGGCAGAATATTTCCGTGACGATGCTCGTCAGGATGTGTTATTGCTTATAGATAATATCTTCCGTTTTGTACAGGCCGGGTCGGAAGTATCAGCACTGATGGGGCGTATTTCCTCCCGCTTAGGGTATCAACCAACGTTAGGTAGTGAATTAGCGGAATTGGAAGAGCGTATTTGTAATACGCATAAGGGAGCGATTACATCGGTTCAGGCTGTATACGTCCCGGCGGATGATTTTACAGATCCAGCCGTGACCCACACCTTTTCACATTTATCCGCATTCATTGTTTTATCACGTGACCGGGCGAGTCAGGGATTCTACCCGGCGATCGATCCGCTGCAATCCGATTCCAAAATGCTGACTCCAATTAATGTCGGTAGACGGCATTACCGGGTAGCCAGGGAAGTAAGAGAGACACTCGCCGCTTATG
>DATFMK010000947.1:0-5249 GCA_035267005.1 Balneolales bacterium | reverse complement strand
ATCAGACAAATATTGAGCATGATCAGTCCTTATGATCTTAAACAATTCGGTTTTAATTCAGCCAAAACCATTCATTTATTAACTGAAGCCGAACGACGCGTTTACGCCGATCGTGCTTATTTTCTTGGTGACCCATCTTTTGTATCTATGCCCATAAAATACCTTACCAGTAAATCATATCTCACCAAACGTATGCATAATTTTAGTTGGGATCATGCCACTCGAAGTTCCCAAATAAACCATGGGATAGTTCCGAAACCTCATCATGAATCTATGGAAACAACACATTTTTCCGTTGTAGATCCAGAAGGTAATGCGGTTTCAATAACTTACACATTAAATGGTGGATTTGGTTCCCATGTCAGTGTAATCGGTGCCGGATTTCTCTTAAACAACGAAATGGATGATTTTTCAGCCAAGCCCGGGGTTCCTAATATGTACGGTCTGTTAGGCGGCGAAGCCAATGCTATTCAACCCAATAAGCGTATGCTAAGCAGCATGACTCCAACTATCATAACCAAAAATGGCAAATTAAATATGGTACTCGGTAGTCCGGGGGGATCTACTATTATTACAACTGTTTTACAGGTTTTCCTTGATATTGCCGATTATGGGATGAATGTTCAACAAGCTGTTGCCGCTCCCCGTGTTCATAATCAATGGTATCCTGACAAAATCTTTTATGATCCCTTTTCCTTTACAAATGATACTAAGAAAATACTTGAGAAAATGAGACATCATCTTTTCATGAGAAAACACTATGTAGGTGAGGCCGATTGCATTGTTATAAAAAATGACGGTAGCCGAAGTGGGGGTGCTGATCCTCGTGGAGAGAATTATATTGCGGGATTTTAGACTAAAAAAGGGATTACCTGCTTCACATTCAGGTAATCCCTTCGAAGTATTCCTTGCGCTTTCTATCTATTTATTATTTGAATCTTCTTCATCGTTAGAAACTGCTTCAAGTTTTATGGTTACTTGAGCGTCTCCCTGACTTAAATCGACGTCTTGAGTATATTCTTTGTATCCATCAGCATTTATATAGACTGTATGGGTACCATTTTCCATATTCATAAATTCGAAATGCCCCGTTGAATCGGTTGTAGCAGACTCTTCGGTCCCTTTCAGTTGAACTTCGATTTCTGAAATTGGATTACCGGTAGAAGCGTCAACTACTGTACCTGATAGTGTTGCAGCTTTTGTTTGTGCATTTGCCTCATTTGATTGAGCGTAACTGTTGATGTAAGAAATACCTACAATTAAAGTTAAAAGAAGGGTTGAATATAATGCTCTCTTAATCATGATCGTACCTATTATTTTTATGTTTATTTATCTTATTGAGATAGCCACCCATTCTGCAGTTAGCTCCTTTTTAAGTACCTAACTGTAAGGACAAGTTTTATTACTATCTGTTAGATATAATACATCAACTCAGATAGCAGTAAATCCGATTTGTGGTGAAGTGAAACATAACGGGGTAAACCTATCACTAAATTTAGTAAGACACTGATTGATAAAAAGTAACACGAATGGGTGCTAATTTCTTAGATTAGGATTTTCTTATTAAGAAAAGGATATGTCAGTTTCCCCGGATAACCGGGAATCTTTATGATTTATTAAAATCCCAAAGGTTTCAATTATCATTTCTTTCAAAAAAAGACTAACATTATTGGGCCAAATTGATATTTTACTGCTAACAAAATAACCTGGCTGTTAGTCTTATTAATTATATCTATAAAACACTTTGGGATTATGTCATCAGATCAAAAAGAAGCGATACAATCTATTGAATGGATTGATGATCATATTAAAATTATCGATCAAACCTTTTTGCCGGGAAGAACCGTATTTATTGATTTAAAAGATGTCGGCCGGGTGTGGGAATCCATAAAAAAATTGAGGGTCAGAGGGGCTCCTGCTATAGGCATAACAGCTGCCTATGGTTTTTATCTGGGAATCAAAGATCTGCCAGAACAAAACTTCAATAGTTTTTGGGTAGAAGTTGAAAGAATAGCGGAATATCTAAATTCATCACGTCCGACTGCAGTAAATTTAAGTTGGGCGCTCAACCGGCTAAAAAAAACGATCTACGCCAATAAAGACAAATCAATCCCTGAGATTAAAAAGCGGGTCCTAAAGGTAGCAAAAACCATACATGATGAGGACAAACGAATATGCAAACAAATTGGTGAGAATGGCACAGAACTCATCAAAGAAGATTCCAACATCTTAACGCATTGTAATACAGGAGGATTGGCAACCGGTCAATATGGTACAGCCCTTTCTATAATTTATCATGCTCATTTAGCTGATAAAAACATTCACGTTTGGGTAGATGAAACGAGACCACTTTTGCAGGGTGCTCGTTTGACTACGTGGGAATTAAATCGTGCCGGAATTCCGATGTCGTTAATTACCGATTCAACTGCCGGTTATCTCATGAAGCTAAAAAAAGTGGATGCGGTTATTGTTGGTGCCGACCGGGTTGTATCGAACGGTGATACAGCCAATAAGATTGGAACATATTCCCTTGCCGTTCTTGCCAAACAACATGATATCCCTCTTTATGTGGCTTTACCAATCTCAACTATTGACCCTGAATTATCGAATGGAGATGATATTCCCATCGAGGAACGGGATGGTGACGAGATTTGCAAAATCGGCAACAACCGAATAGCTCCCAAAGACGTCGCAACATTCAATCCGGCTTTTGATGTAACTCCGCACGAATTGATCACGGCATTTATTACAGAAAAAGGGATTGTCTATCCCGACTTTAAAGAACATTTTAAGAAACTCTTAAACAGCTAATGCTTTAATCGCTTCCTTAGCTTTTTCTTTTATTACGTCCGCTTCGATATCATAATGAGATGCTTTCCAAACGACTTTATTGCTTTGAATTAACAATAATTGGGGCGATTGATGCTCAACATCCAGACGTTCGGCTATTTCGTTTGAAACGTCTCTGTTTGCGATAACATCCACATAATTGATTTCAATGTCAGGAATCAACTCATCTGTTACATCCGATAATTCCCGGTAAGTATGGGAACTGACACCGCATCGCGTACTGTGTTTATAAATAAACTGCGGAACGCGATTTGATCGATGAATGATTCGTTCGATAGCATCTGTATCTGTAGTCTTTACCCAGTAATCTCTCATGAAATCTATCTATTTTTTCAAACTAAATTTTATGTTTGTATTACATACTCTTTCATTGCCATCATGCATTATATAAACATATTAGAAAATTTTATCATTCAGACTAATATATTGATTCTCTAACCATTTAAACCGAATTATTCACGTAAGCTACAAGAATCAATATATATCATATTGAAAAACAATATCTTGTAAAAAATAAAGTTTCCCTCAAATTTGAGGAGTCTAAAAAGAGCTGCGAAATGTTGCCGTGCTCTGCGTTGATCAATGTACCCTTGTACGTTTCAAGCGTATTTTTAATCCCGAAAGCTTTTCGGGACACAACAAAATTTCTTGGTGAATAATCCGGGTTAAAAAGCGATAATGCCAACAATTGAGCAGGACATTATTTTTTAATTTCTGATCATTTTAAAAATCCACCTTCATCAGAAATCAAAAAAAATAATAACAACTAATTCGGATATTTTCCACGTCCAAATCCAATAATTGTTAAAACAGCAGGCATGCCAATTAAGCCTCTACTAATTCTTTGTCATATTGATGACAGACTTCCTCGACTTTAGCTGCACCAAGACCACGGCGCAAAATTATAGCCGGACCTTCGGTTAGATCAATAACCGTCGATTCCTGTTTCGAAAGATCCTGCTGATCATCAATTATAATATCTATCAGCTTTTCATAAGAGTGAAATAGCTCCTCTCTGTCCGGATATCTGTTCAATTCACCGTCTATATTAGGAAATTTCGCTGTTGTAGAGATTAATGGATCACCAATTTCCGCTATTAATTCCTGACAAATAGGATAATCCGGGACACGGAACCCGATCGTCTTTCTCCTTGGATTTAATAAAAGTTTTGGGACAGCCTTAGTAGCAGGTAAGACAAATGTATAAGGTCCCGGCATCAATCGTTTGATGATTTTAAAATTGTCGTCCGTAATCAAGGCAAATTTAGAAATGCCGGATAATGAATCACAAATCAATGTAAGCAAATGATTTTTATCCAAATTACGAATTTGGCGAATACGCTCAATACCTTTTTTATTTGTATATACACATCCTAATGAATACTGACTATCTGTAGGAAACATGGCTATGGATCCCATTTTCAATTGATCAGCAACTTCAAATATTCTTTTTTTATGAGGGGTGACGGGATGAATTTTAACCTTTTCAGCCATAATAATAATCTATTAAAAGTGAACTTTTCATCATTTAAAACACTTATTCTATAACGTAGTGAAGTTATAAAAGCTACGTTTTATAACTCAGAATATTCTGTGAGTATAATTCATGATAAGTAATTGATGTTCCTATGTACTGCTAACAAAATTTTGAACAATTGCAATCTACCTTATCATACTTTTATTTATACTCATTGCATATATAATTTACTGATTTATGGACTTTATAGGAACATAAGCAAATAATATTGAACTCAAAAAACGATATCATTATGAGTAAATCGATTAAAGCTTTTTGGCTAGGTCATTCAACGTTTCGTTTCGTCAGTCCGGATGGTCATATCATTTATGTAGACCCATTTCTAACCGATAATCCCAAGACACCGGATAATGAGAAGAATCCGGATAAAATAGACTTTATCTTATTGACACATGGTCACGAAGTTCATGTCGGAGACACTCTGGACCTGGCTAAGAAAACTGGTGCTAAGGTCGTTGGAATTTTAGAACTCATCACCGTATTACAAAAAAATGGTTTAAAAGAAGATCAGTCTATCGGGATGAATAAAGGTGGTACGGTATATTTTGATGATTTTAAAGTGACCATGACATCTGCAAATCACAGCTCATCCTGGGGTGGGGTTTACACAGGCGAACCAGCCGGATTAATGATCCGCTTCAATAATGGTTATACCGTTTATCATGCCGGCGATACCAATATTATGTACGATATGAAAATATATGGTGAAATCTATAAGCCGAATCTTGTCTGTCTGCCTATCGGTGATCATTTCACCATGGATCCAACCGAAGCGGCCTATGCAGCAAAATTGGTAAATGCTAAATTTGCCGTTCCTATACATTACGGAACTTGGCCCCCTTTAATTGGCTCTCCAGAAGAA
>DATFMK010000946.1:0-2390 GCA_035267005.1 Balneolales bacterium | reverse complement strand
TTTTTCCTCAAAAGATCTTCAAAGTAGGTACAACTGAGCTCAATATCCGCATCTAGTTTGCCTATATATTCATTTTGGTCAAAATCTATCCGATTAAATGCAATAGCAAGTTTTTCTTGAACATCCCAATAATTGCTTCCTTGCTTTTCTGTATGAATGATTTCAATCCAGGTGTATCTGTTTGAAAAAAAATTAAGAATTTCACCTGTCTTATCGGTGGAACCATCATCCAATATAACCCATTTCCCAGGCCTTATGGTTTGATCAATTACCGACTGTACAGTTCTTTGAAGAACCGCTTCTTCGTTCCTTACAGGCGTAACAATTGAATATCGATAGCTTTTTATACGATCAGCATTATTTCCCATATGACTCGCCATCAACCATGCTTAGTAATATCCTTGCAGGGTACCGTTTATGAACATTCCGTTTTATGGCACTAAACCTATTGTCAGGTTTTTCTTTCAAACTGAGTACTATTTTTAGCAGCCAAACCGATATATTATAGACGCCTTGTCGTTTGCGAATTTACAAACGATGCATGGTTCAGATTTAACGCCCACAAAATCAATTTGAAGTATTTTTTGAAAGAAAAAACTGATAACTTTTTCTTGTAGTGACTACATATCATTAGTAGCGGCAATATTCCAAGAATTCCATATATTCTAATAACTGACCCAATTAGGACAAGAATTCTGAACTCAACTGCCCGATCGGTTCCATAGTTATTCTTTATAAATTTGTAGTTTGACTCTCGCTGCATAACAGCACTAAATGAGCTATCTTTTATTTGGCTGCTACTAGCACCAGAATAGTGAATTATTTCCTCTTCAGCAAGATAGAAAATATTCATGCCGTTGTTTCGAATCCTGTAACAGAATTCTATGTCTTCACCATACATAAAAAAGCTTTCATCAAACCCGCCTATCTGCTCAAGAACTTTCCTTCTTGTCATGACGCAAGCTCCCGAAAGGCAGTCTACCTCTTTAGATTTTTGATGATCCCAATACCTCATTTCTGTGCTTTCAAATATTTTAGATCGAAGGAAAATCCTATCTAAAAAAGATAAAAAGCAAAATTCCCTAAAGGGAGTTGGAAAGCTTCTGGCGCATGTTAACTGAATTGATAGATCCTTATTCAACAATTTACAACCGACTGCTCCGTACGGTTGGTTATTTTCCAAGAACTTAACCATTCCACTCAGCGCATTGGTCCTTAATTCAGTATCGGGATTTAAGAAGAGAACATATCGGCCTCTCGCATGCTTAATAGCCAAATTATTTCCCTTTGAGAATCCCATATTTATGTTGCTTTCAATGACTTTGCAGTGCGGGAACTCTTTCTTTAGCATTTCCACACTTCCGTCCCAGGATGCGTTATCGACAATTATTATCTCAAATTTTATACCCTGTGTTCTGGAATAAATACTTTTTAAGCATTGCTTTAAAAGGCTTTTAGTATTCCAATTAACAATACATACCGACAAATCCATAGCCATCCTTTTTTCGACATTAAATTGTTACCTTGTTCTTTATCTTCTTATAAAGACTCTGAGCAAACGCTACCCAATCATAGAGACCATTGATTTTTTTCTCAAATAAATTCAAATCATCAAAAGAATTTATCGGTATCCGTCTCATAAAAAAAAGATCGTCTCCCTTTGAAACTCTACCAATTTTGGTAGTCACCCCACTCCTGTATTCGCATTTACGTAATTTTTTTTTTAATGTTTTCTTGAACTTATTATCCTCCTCCGGGAAAGCAAATGGATAAGAGAAAAAAACTACAGGTCTTCCAGTATTCACCTCGATATGCTCTTTTGATTGCTTTAACTCCCATTCAATATCAATATCATTTAACGATTGTAATTTTTTATGGTTTACAGTGTGTGAACCAAACACAATTCCTTGTATATTTAATTTAAGCACTTCTTTCCATGTCAAGCATTCCTTACCCTTAAATTCTAATCTTTTATTACTAATAAAACCGGTAGTCAGAAAAATTGTAGCAGAAAAACCATACAATTGAAGGATCGGAAAAGCTTGAGTATAAAAATCACGGAAACCGTCATCAAATGTTATAATTACTGTTTTTTCAGCGATTTTCTTGCCCTCTAAATATTCCCTAACATCTTCGAGGTTAATTACCTTATAACCTTTGGAATAAAGATATTTCATATGTTCGGCAAAGAGCGTTGGGGATGTATTGGTCTCAAAATAAGGATGTACTCCCTCCATTTTATCATCCGATATGCTGTGATACATTAAAATTGGGATTCGTTCCTTATTTCTCTGTGGGAAGTTTCGCAGTAGAGGGCCGAAAAAATAGAGTGTTAAGAAGCGGTCGAGACGAAAACGAGAGCTCATTGGGTACCGAGGTTATTTGGGTCT